>MFNM01000034.1 GCA_001782085.1 Candidatus Levybacteria bacterium RIFCSPHIGHO2_01_FULL_37_33 | reverse complement strand
ACAAAAATATGGCGGTTTTATACCGGGAATTAGGCCCGGTACCTCAACGGCAAATTTTTTAAATTATATTTTAACCCGAATAACACTTGCAGGCGCAATTTTTCTTGGGCTTATTGCGGTTTTTCCGACCATTTCCAGCCTATTTACAAACATTCAAAATCTTGCTCTTGGAGGAACGGGTATCTTAATAGTAGTATCTGTTGTTCTTGAAACAATTAAGGCTATCGAGGCACAGCTCGTAATGAGGAATTACGATACTTATTCAAAATGAAAATAGTATTAATCGGCATTCAGGGAGCAGGAAAATCAACACAAGGAAATTTATTATCAAAAAATCTTGAAGTTCCTTATCTTTCTACGGGGCATATCTTTCGGGAACTTGCAAAAGAAAAAACAAAGCTTGGAAGATATGTTAAAGAAGTAATGAACGCAGGTTATCTTATCCCAGGTAAAAAAACTCTTGCTATTGTTACGGAATATTTAAAGCGACCAGAGTATAAAGGCGGTTATATTATGGACGGGTTTCCAAGAACCCTGGCTCAGGCGGAGTTTTTTAAAGATGGAGCGGATAAGGTTATTTATCTTAAAGTCTCCGATGGGGAAGCTTTAAAAAGATTAAGTTTTCGAAACGGAGAAGGCAGAGAAGACGAAAATCCAAAAGCAGTTGCAAAAAGAATTGAATCATTTCACAAATTCACAGAGCCGGTTTTGGATTATTATCAAAAAAAGGGAATTTTAATAGAAGTAGATGGAGAAAAAACTATTGAGCAAATCCACTCAGAAATACTTAGAAAAATCAATGGAGACCAATAGTTTTCTTATTGGAATAACGGGAGGATTTGGAAGCGGAAAGTCGACATCTGCTTCCTTTTTTGAGTCAAAAGGGTTTAAAAAAATAATTTTATCACTCTTTTTAGAAGAAGAGGCAAAGAAAAGAGGATTCAAAAGAATTACAAGAAAAATCCTTCAGGATCTTGGGAATGAATGGAGAAAAAATTTTGGACGTGGAAACTTGGCGGAAAAAGCAATCGATTTTATCAAAAAGAACAAAATTGAGAAAGCGGTTATTGATGGAATAAGAAATGCTGGAGAAGTAGAAAGACTTAAAAAAGAAAAAAACTTTATACTTCTTGGAATTGTGTCAAATAAAAAAAATAGATTTGAAAGACTAAAAAATCTAAAAAGAAGAGAAAAATTAACCTGGGAAATATTTAAAAAACTTGACAGAAGAGACATGGGAGTCGGACAGAAGCAAGCCGGACTTCATGTTGTAGAATGCATTGCCCTTTCAGATATATTTATCGATAACAATGGCACAAAAGAAGAATTTGAAAGAAAACTTCCTCAATTTCTAAAAGAAATTATATGAATGTAGTATTTATTGGGCCACCCTATGCCGGAAAAGGAACACAGACAGAGTTGTTATCAAAAAAACTCTTTATTCCTGTTTATTCAATGGGAGCGCTTATTCGGCAGGCATATGAAAAGAAAGATCCTCGTGCAATTGAAGGATTTGAAAATTATAGTTTAAAAGGAAAACATCTTCCAACCCGGCTAAAATTCCCTTTTCTTAAGGAAAAACTAAATAATTCCTCAGAGGGATTTATTTTAGATAATTTCCCTGCGACAGAAGAGGATTTACAAGAATTCAATAATTATCTTAATCGGCATAACGAGAAAATCGATAAGGTTATTCATCTACATGTCTCAGAAAAAGAAATGTATAGGAGAATGCAGTCACGTGGAAGAAAAGACGACAACCTTGGGATTATTGAGGCCCGGCGGGAAAATCAGGATAAAGATAGAATTCCCGTACTTGAATTTTATAGAAATCAAGGTATTTTGGAAGAAATAGACGGAGAGAGAGATATAAATGAGGTTCACAAAGATATTGTAAACAAATTAGGCATACAAGCTTAAAGATTCATGATAGATATTAAAACTCCCGACGAAATTAAGATAATGAGGGAGGGCGGGAAGATTTTAGCATCCGTTCTTTCTGAACTTTTAAAAAATATAAAACCGGGGATTTCCGAACTTGATATAGATAGGCTTGCAGAAAAACTCATTATTGAAAATGGCGCAGAGCCGGGATTTAAAAAAGTTAAAGGATATCTCCATTCAATATGTGTTTCTACAAATGATGTCGTAGTTCACGGCGTCCCAACTCACTACAAATTTAAAGCCGGAGATGTTGCAGGAATTGACTGCGGGGTTTTTTATAAGGGGTTTCATACGGATGCCGCTGAAACCCTTCGGGTTTCAACAATTAACAATCAACAGTTAACAGTTAACAAAAAAGATGAGATTGATAAATTTTTGGAGACCGGGAAAAGAGCGTTAAGTGAGGGAATTAAAAAAGCAAAAGTTGGAAATAGAATTGGTCATATATCAAAAGCTATTCAGGATATTGTCGAGGGAGATGGTTATTCGATTGTTCGATCACTTGTCGGGCATGGGGTGGGAAGAACTCTTCATGAAGAACCAGAAGTGTCGGGTTTTCTTGAGGTTGATATAAAAGAGACACCCGCTCTTAAAACCGGCACAACAATTGCTATTGAGGTTATTTACAATATAGGAAAAGGCAATGTTAAGTATTTAAACGAAGACGGCTGGACAATTTCTACCGCGGATAAGAGCATTTCCGGGCTTTTTGAGAAAACAATCGCGATAACTTCAGCCGGGCCATCAATTTTAACTGCCTAGTTGTTCTTTGAGCGCAGATTTGATATAATTATATTCGAAAATTCTAAATTCAAAATCCTAAATTCTAAATAATATCAAAATATCAAATTCCAATATCAAAAGTTTTGAATTTTGGAAATCGAAAATTATTTAGGATTTGGTGCTTAGGATTTAGAATTTTATTTTTATGGTTCATCAAGGATCTTTTGAAGTAGATGGTGTTGTACAAGAAGCATTGCCAAATACTCTTTTTAGAGTGGAACTTGAAAATGGAGATATAGTTCTTTGTCATCTTTCGGGTAAGATGCGGATGCATTTTATAAAAATCCTGCCGGGAGATAGAGTAAAGCTTGAGATGACTCCATACGATAAAGCAAAAGGCAGAATAACCTATCGTTATAAATAAAATATTAAATATAAAATATAAAAAATACATATCAAAAATAAAATATTGCAAAAAAGATATTTACTATTTAATTTTTAATTTCTTATATTACTATGAAGGTACAGGCAAGTGTCAAACCAAGATGTATGAAGTGCAAGATAATCAAGAGACGAGGCGTTATTCGTATTGTTTGTGAAAATCCAAAACACAAACAAAGACAAGGATAGAAAGTTATGGGTTTGGGGTTATGGGTTCGGGGTAAAAAATCACTCATAACTCACGACTCACAACTCACAACTCATAACTAATATATGAGAATTGCAGGCGTTAATATACCAGATGAAAAAAGAATAGATATTGCCCTATCATGTATTTATGGCGTTGGCAGAAGCAATGCTTCCGGAATTCTTAAGAAAGCAGGAGTAGAGGCATCAAAAAGAACAAAAACCCTTTCTGAGGGAGAACAGAATAGAATTCAGAAAGTTTTGGAAATTTATAAACTTGAGGGAGACCTTAGGGCAGAAATTTCCGCAAATATCAAAAGACTCAAAGAGGTTGGAGCTTATAGAGGCTTTAGGCACAGTAAAAATCTTCCTGCAAGAGGACAGAGAACAAGATCAAATGCCAGAACTAAAAGAGGTAAGAGAGTAACTATAGGAGCAATTAAAAAAGAAGTAGCAGCAAAAATGGGAATTATAACCGATAAAACCGATAAAAAATAGAATATGGCAAAAAAAATATCCAAAATATCAAAGGCATCGCCAATCAAAACCAAAAAAAGAGCGGGAGTTGTAGTTTCTGAACATGGACGGGCGTATATTACCGCAACCTTTAATAACACTTTAATAACAATTACGAATAGAGAAGGGGATGCAATTTCCTGGGGATCTTCGGGTTCATCTGGATTTAAAGGAACAAGAAAATCTACTCCTTATGCCGCAACCATCGCTGTTGAGACTGCCATTAGAAAAGCCGCCGAAAAAGGCTTAAAAACCGTGGAGGTTTATATAAAAGGTCCGGGATCCGGAAGAGATTCGGCCCTTCGGGCAATAAGAACCGGAGGTTTATCAATCTCTTTGATCTCGGATATTACGCCTATTCCGCATAATGGCCCAAGACCTAAAAAGAAAAGGAGAATCTAAGTGAATATAAAATATAAAAATAAAATATAAAAATAATTTTTCATTTTTAATTTTTAATTTTTAATTTGAGCGACGAAAGGAGCGATTATGGCTAGATACACCGGTCCTAAGCACAGATTAGCAAGACGGGAAGGAATAAATATTTTAGACAAAAATTCTGCAAGTCTTAAAAGACGGCTAAATATTCCTCCCGGTCTTCACGGACGGAAAAGACATAAAAGACTTTCCGAGTACGGTCTTCAGCTTAGGGAAAAACAGAAAGTAAAGGCAACATACGGAATTTTAGAGAGGCAATTCAAGAAGATAATCGACTCCGCATCTAAAAAAAGAGGAGATACGGGAGAGATTCTTATGTCTCTTCTTGAAACCAGACTCGATAATGTTATTTACAGACTTGGTTTTGCAAAGACAAGAACAATGGCTCGTCAACTGGTTTCTCACGGACATGCCATTGTTAATGGCAAAAGAATTAATATCCCTTCTTATTCTGTTAAGATAGATGATGTTGTTTCTCTTTCTCCAAAAATTCAAAAAACGGCAAATGTTTCAAAAATTTTGGAAGAGAAGAGCAATGAGATTTTGCCTTTCTTGCAAAAAAAAGGAGTCGTAGGAAAACTAGTCAGATATCCTAAGAAAGAAGACTTGCAGATACCCTTTAATTTGCAACTCATTATTGAATATTATTCCAGATAGTGTTAGAATACTTATTTATGCTTGACCCGATCTTAAAAGTTAAAGAAGAAAAATCAGACAAAGACTTTGGAGAGTTTGTTATTGAACCTCTTGAGCCCGGATACGGTCATACCCTAGGAAATGCTTTAAGGCGCGTTCTTTTGGGCTCTATACCTGGAGCTGCGGTTACATCGATTAATATCTCAGGAGTAAGGCACAAGTTCTCCACGGTACCCGGACTTAAAGAAAATGTAGTGGATTTTCTCCTCAATATAAAAGGTTTAAACCTTCGCTTATTGGATTCAAAAAATAGCAGCACAGTCAAGCTTTCCGTTAAGGGTCCTAAAAAGATTACAGCTTCGGATCTTGATCTTCCGGAAGATATCGAAGTTACAAATAAAGATCATTATTTAGGTTACTTAAGTGATAAAAAAGCAAAACTTGAAATGGAACTAACAGTAGAAAAAGGCATGGGTTATCTTCTTGCGGAAGAACGCAAAATTTCAACAGTTGGAGTTATACCAACTGATGCAATCTTTACTCCTGTAAGACGCGTAAACTACGAAGTTTCGGCAACTCGTGTTGGTAGACAGACAAATTTAGATAAGCTTATTTTGCAGATCTGGACTAATGGGGCAATTTCGCCTCGAGAAGCACTTGATGAAGCAGGGAAGATTTTATCTTCTTATTTTTCCCAAATTTATCAACCAAAACAAGCATCGGTATCTGATAGTTCAGTCACAACGTCATCAATACCTGAGAGTATCTTAAGACTTACTATAGATGAGCTTGATCTGCCGACAAGAATTTATAATAGCTTGCGAAATGGCGAGATAGAAACATTCTCGGATCTTTTATCAACGCCTCGAAAAAAATTAATGTCTATGAGAAACATGGGGGAAAAGTCAATCGTAATTATTCAAGATAAACTTAAAGGCAAGGGAATAGAGTTACCTGAGTAATCCTTTTTAATTAAAAGTTTCAAACATTACGATAGGGATAACCTGTCGTTTGTTTTATTATGAAGAAAAATATATTTGGCAGAAGATTTAAAAGAGATACGAAACAAAGAAAGGCTTTGTTTAAAAGCTTAATTTCCTCTTTGGTTTTAAATGAGAGAATCAGAACCACAGAGGCAAAGGCAAAAGCCATCAAGGCAGATGTTGATAAACTTATTACAAAAGTTAAAAAAGGAGAGGATACTGCAAGAAGACTTCTTGCAAAGTCTCTATCGCCACAAGCTTTAGAAAAATTAATAAGCAAAATTACTCCGAGATTTCAAAACAGACAGAGCGGATACACAAGAATAATAAAACTTCCGAAAAGAGTTTCCGATCATGCCTCAGTGGTTCTTATGGAATGGGTAGAGGGAGTAGACGCTCGTCAATCTAATATCAGTGTCAAAGGCTCAAAACCCACTTCGCTAAGTGAACGCCGACTACGGAAGTCAGATAAAACCTCAAGTAATAAACCGCGTCGGCGTTCAGTTCTTTCGCAAGTGGGCAGACGCTCATCGCAAAAAAGAAAAAAGAAAGAAAATAAATGAAAATGACAAAAGCAACTAAAGCCTCAGATATTAAAAGATCATGGCATCTGGTAGAAGTAAATGGAGAAATATTGGGTCGAATTTCTTCAGAAATTGCCAAACTTTTAATGGGAAAATCAAAGCCATATTATGTTAGAAATTTAGATTGCGGAGATTACGTGGTTGTTATAAACGCTTCGAGTGTAAAAGTTACCGGAAAAAAAGAAACAGATAAAAAATATTACCGGCATTCGGGCTATCCCGGAGGACTAAGAGTTGAAGCACTTAGGGAGCTGCGGGAATCAAAACCTGAGGAAATTATCCGGCATGCCGTAAAAGGAATGTTGCCTCAAAACAAACTAAGAGATAGAATGCTTACAAGGCTTTTTGTTTACAGAGATGAAATCCATCCTTATACCGATAAATTAAATAAAAGTTAAACTATGGCAAGAAAAAAAATACCAACCGAGCCAAAAGAATCGACTCAAAAAAAATCTAAAGATTTTATTTATGCTGTTGGAAAAAGAAAGGAAGCAGTTGCCAGAATAAAACTCTATCCAAGCGGAGATGGAGAACTAAAAAAAGGAGATATAATAGTAAACGGCAAAAAAATCGAGGAATATTTTCCACATCAAATACAGAAAGCAAAATATTTGGAGCCGCTTAATATTACCAATGCTATCGGAAAATATACTTTTACTGTAAAAGTTTCAGGAGGAGGAACAAACTCTCAGCTAGATGCTTTAGTTCTTGGAATGTCCCGCGCTCTTGTAATATTTGACAGCGAAAAACACAGGTCAACCTTGCGAAAAAAAGGATTTTTAACACGCGATGCGAGAGTTAGGGAAAGAAGAAAGATTGGAATGGGCGGAAAATCAAGAAGAAAAAGACAAAGCCCTAAGAGGTAAAGTTTTTATAGTAATGTAGAAATCTATCGTTATTTTTTAATTGTTCAATTTCCTCAACACACCAAGGAGAATATCCGCCGGGATTTTTTTCTATTTCCTTAATAAATTTTTTCCATGGAATCCATTTAATATCTTCCACCTCTTCTTTATTAATCTTAGGTTCTTGTCCTGTAAAACCAATTAAAACCGGGCACAATTCATTTTCTACAATTCCGTCTTTCTTGGCCCTGTACGAAAAATTAGGAAGAATATTGTAAAGTTTAATTTTTCCTATTCCAAGCTCATAATTTAATCTTCTCCAAACTGCATCAAAAACTTTTTCATTAAGTCCGGGGTGACCGCAACAGGAATTTGACCAAGTCAATGGCCAGGTTTTTTTCTTTTTACTTCTTTGCTGAAGAAGTAATTCACCTTTTTTGTTGAAAAGGAAAAGTGAAAATCCCCGATGTAATGGAGTATTTGAATTATGAGCTTTAAGTTTTGGAGCAGTACCCAATACTTTATTTTGAGAATCAACCAGTACTACATAATCATTGTTTTTCATATTTATCTTCTCCAAAACGCCACAATAAAGCTTGCCAATAGATAAATTAACAAAAGCTGCCAAAAAAGTATTGATATAAGAGCAGTGCTCAATATAAGAGAAATGATTTCACGTTTCAGTCCATACACGGTTATTAAAAGCGCTCCAATTCTTCCCAGAATAAAAAGTATCAAGAGCCCAAGAAAAGGAGTAAAAATTGTGGGTAAAAGAATTGGGCGTCTTGTAACTTCACGTACCGTAAAAAAAGGGCGGAATGTAAGTCCTACAAGAGTCTTTGTCCAAATATAGGTCACAAATATAAAAAATGTTCTTTTTTTCATAATTTTCCAAATATTGCTAAGATAAAATTGTCATAAGGTTTTCCCAAGACCATACGGAAAAAAAAAGTAATTATAAATGCCAGGGGTATTAAAATTCTCCAGGGATGGTTACCAAGCCAAAGACTTACAGATGAAAAAACTTTTGGAAGAGGCATGCTTCTAATAATCTTTTCTTGCTCAGCGGCTCTTTCTCGTAGTTTTTTAATGAACTTACGCTCGTTCATAAGCAAGTTTAAAACTCTGGCGGGCTCTGAAAAGTAACGACTCTGCTGCTTTAAAAGAAAGATTGAAAATTATTGCCAGCCTCTTAACAGAAATTTTATCTTCGTAATGAAGTCTAAGGATTTTTCTGTAGTTGTGGGAAAGAGAATAGAGAGCCGATTCTATTTTATCCCGTATTCTGTCTTTTTCAAATTGAAATTCCGGTTGGTTAATTTCATTTGCAACTATCTGCAAAAACGGAGATTGAGATAAGATTATAGCTTTTATTTTTTTCTTGCGATAGAAATCTACAGTTTTGTTATGTGCGATTTTATAAAGCCAATTAAGAACTTTCCTCTCGTCCTTAAGAAGCGAGATCGAGTCCAGAGTTTCCAAAAAAACATCATTTGTTATTTCCTGCGCGTCCTCACGCGTAGGGAGTTTTTTTATCAGATACGAAAGGATTTTAGGCGAAAAGATTCGGTAAAATTCAACAACAGTTTTTGAATCGCCCGCAACTAGAAGCTTTACCAGAGAAGACATAAAAGGATTATACCAGATTAAAAGCCTAAAAAACCAATCGAATGATTTTACCAAATTTTACGACTATATTATATAGCCCTTTTTGGGTTATTTGTTGTATGGATATGCGCAAATATGAATCAGTTGAGAAAAGGCGTCAAGGATTGGAAGAAATACTTCATACAAAGCTTCCAAACATTGGTAAATTTTCTTTGGATGAAAAGGCTGCATCTTCCAGAAGTTGCGAAAATATGGTGGGTGTGACACAGATTCCTCTAGGAGTTGCAGGGCCGCTTAAAATATCGGGAAATTATATTAAGGGAAATTTTTACATCCCGCTTGCTACAACAGAGGGGGCTCTTGTTGCATCGGTTAATAGAGGATGCAAGATAATATCGCTTACCAACGGAGCACAAGTTTCTGCTCATAAAGTAGGGGTCACCCGAGGTCCTGTTTTTTATACAGGTTCGATAAAAAAGAGCAAAGAGTTTTATGAATGGATAAAAAATAACCAAAAAAAAATTGCAGACTCGGCGGAAAAAACCTCAAACCACCTCAAGTTTAAAAAAGTGGATGTAAAAACTCAAGGAAGCTATGTTTTTTTGCGTTTTTACTTTGATTCAGACGATGCTATGGGGATGAACATGGCGACAATCGCAACGGAGAAAATAGCCGCATTAGTTGAAGAAGAAATTGGGATAAAATGCGTATCTATTGCGGGGAATTTTGATATCGATAAAAAACCGGCGTGGGTTAATTTTATTAACAATCGCGGGTTTAAAGTTTGGGCAGAAGCGATTATCTCAAAGCAAACGGTAAAAGACGTATTAAAGACAACTCCGGATGAAATCTTTGAAGTGTGGTTAGCAAAATGCATGTTAGGGTCTGCCATGAGCGGTTCCCTGGGGTTTAATGCTCATTATGCAAATATTGTGGCAGCTTTTTTTGCCGCAACAGGACAAGATATTGCGCATACGGTTGAGGGAAGTATGGGCATAACAACGGTAAAAGTGCTTAAGAATGGCGATTTATATTTTTCCGTATATCTTCCGGCAATTATGCTTGGAACCGTTGGCGGCGGGACAAATCTTGCGACTCAAAAAGAGGCAAGAGATATTGTTGGTGTTAAAACTTCCACTGAATTAGCAGAGGTTTTAGGCGGAGCAGTATTGGCAGGAGAGCTTTCACTGCTTTCTTCGCTTGCGGAGAATTCATTAACAAAAGCGCATAAAAAGCTTGGGAGGGGAGAAAGTTAATATGACTAGCGGAATAGTTGGGTATGGAACTTATGTGCCAAAGTATCGCATTAAGGTTTCGGATATTGCGGAAATGTGGCAAAAAAATCAGCAAGAAATAGTGGCAGGTCTTAGGGTTTCGGAGAAAGCTGTGCCGGCGTTAGATGAAGATGCCGTAACTATGGCTATTGAGGCTGGGAAAAGAGCTCTTGCTATGGCACAAATAAGCCCTACTAAAATAGGAAGTGTTTACTTTGGTTCCGAAACCCATCCCTACGCTGTTAATCCTTCATCGTCAATTGTTGCAGAATACTTAGGCGTTGGGAATGATTATTTTGCTGCGGATTTAGAGTTTGCATGTAAAGCCGCAACTGCCGGTATGCAGGCGGCATTAGGTCTTTTAAATAGTAAGCAAATTGAATATGGGTTGACTATGGGAAGCGATACTGCGCAAGGAAAACCTCATGACGCTTTAGAATATACGGCGGCAAGCGCAGGATGTGCTTATATTGTAGGCGCCAAACAATCAGAAATTATAGCTTCAGTTCTTGAAATGTCATCGTTTACTTCCGATACTCCTGATTTCTGGAGAAGAGACGGTGCAAAGTACCCGTCGCATTTCGGCCGTTTTACCGGAGAGCCGGCGTATTTTGCTCATGTTTTTTCCGAAGGCAAAAAGCTTTTTGAAAAAAGCGGACTTTCTCCAAAAGATTTTTCTTACTGCGTATTCCATATGCCAAACGGTAAGTTCCCCCGAGTCGTTGCAAAAAAACTCGGGTTTATGTCCGAACAATTAGCCCCTTCTTTAACTGTTGATAAAATTGGTAATCCATATTCAGCGTCTTCTTTGTTAGGGCTTGCTGCAGTTTTAGATATTGCAAAATCAAATGAAAAAATCTTCTTTGTTTCTTATGGATCGGGGGCAGGTTCGGACGGATTTATTTTTGAAACTACAAAAACTTTGACTGCAAAACAGAAAAACACATTACCCGTTGCTAAGCAAATAGAAGATAAGTCTTATGTATCATACGCAACTTATTTAAAACATACGCATACTTTATGAAAATAAATATTTTGGGTGCAGCAACAACAAGATTTGGGGAATTATGGGAAACGTCTCCCCGCGCTTTAGCCCGTGAGGCAATGAGCCATGCTTTGAAAAACGCGGATCTAAAACCTCAACAAGTAGACGCTTTATTCGTGGGAAATATGCTGGCAGGCATCCTGGGAAATCAAGGGAATTTAGGGTCATTTTTCGCAGAAGAGCTAGGCGTTTCCGTACCCGCTTTTCATATTGAAGGAGCATGCGCATCGGGAGGACTTGCCCTGCATAACGCAATCAACAGTATTCTTGCCGGTCAGCACAAAACAGTTATGGTCTTAGGCATAGAAAAGATGACCGATTTTAATCAAGAAGATATCACCTCTGGGCTTATGGCTGCTGGTTCCGATGAGGAACGGCAGGCCGGAGCTACGTTTGCCGGAATTTACGCTCTTATGGCGCAGGCTTATATGCAGCAATACAATGTTTCCGAAGAGCTGTTGTCTTCGGTTGCGGTAAAAAATCATTATCATGGATCTTTAAATACCAAAGCGCAATTTCAAAACATAATTACAATTGCAGATGTTATGAAAAGCACAAGGATTGCCGATCCATTAAAATTACTGGATTGTTCCCCGATTTCAGATGGCGCCTCTGCGGTAATAATTAGCAGCGAAAACATAGGAGACGTATCAAATCCTGTATCTATTACCGCAAGTGAAGTTGCTACGGATACGCTTGCTCTTTATCAGAGAGAATCATTTGCCACTCTTTCCGCGGTTACTCGCGCCGCAAGCAAGGCATATTCAAAAGCGAATATTACACCGTCCGATATTGACGTTGCGGAAATTCACGATTGTTTTTCTATAGCGGAAGTTATTGCAACCGAAGACCTGCGGTTTTCCAAAAGAGGAGAAGGGGCGAAAGATATTGCAGAAGGGAAATATACATTGGGTAAAGGGAAAATTATTACTAATCCTTCCGGTGGCCTTAAAGCCTGCGGACATCCTGTAGGAGCGACGGGAATAAAACAAATTGTTGAAATTACGGAACAGCTACGCGGTCAAGCCGGATCAAGACAGGTTAAGGGCGCAAGGATTGGATTAACCCATAACGTTGGTGGCAGCGGAGCGGTTGCGGTAATACACATTTTGCAAACATAAAATTATGAAAATAACACCTGTAAAATTATGGCGAAGGCAAAAACACGTAGCTTCTCTTATTGGCAAAACTGGGACATTGCTACAATGGACGGTTATTAGAGTTCCTGCGAAAACATTTGTAAAAGAAGCGCCATATCCCGTGGCAATTGTAAAAATGGATAATAATGAAAAAATGATAGGACAGCTCGTAGATTGGCAGCTATCTGATTTGGAAAAAGGAAAAAAGGTAATAGCGGTACTTAGAAAATTCACCCCTGAAGACGCAGAAAGCGTTATTGCATACACTATTAAGTTTAAACCTCATGAAAATTATTAAAGTATCTGCTCCCGGAAAGCTTCATTTATTAGGAGAGCATGCGGTTGTTTATAACAAGCCGGCGATTATTGCTGCTGTTGGCAAAAGGTGTTTTGTAGAAATTGCCCCGCGGACGGATGGGATAATTAAAGTCAAATCATATAATTATAAAAAAGAAATAACCACAAATTCCAAAGACATAATTGAAAAGTTCGACAAATCTCAAAAAGATTGGAAAACGTATAACGAAAATAATGACACCGCACTTTTAAAGTCGATTACGAAAAATCCGCTCGATTACCCGCTGATAATTATCGGTCAGTTTTTAAGCTTTTACGAATTTAATGCTATAGACGGTTTTGATCTTATTATTAATTCCGAAATTCCGATTGGCGCAGGTATGGGATCTTCGGCTGCTTTGGCGGTTTCAATAACCGGCGCACTTTGTTTGTTTACCAATAAGCCTTTTGATAGAGAGATAATTAACAAAATCGCATTTCTTTGTGAACAAAAAAAACACGGAGAACCTTCAGGGGGAGATAATACGACAAGCTGTTTCGGAGGGTTAGTATGGTTTAAAAAAGATGATTCTTCGGTATCCTTCGACTCCGCTCAGGACAAGAGCTCAGGACAGGGAGGAATGAAACCGCTTGATTTGTCTTTGCCGCCTGAAGTGTCAAAAAACTACTATATTATAAATACCGGTACCCCATCGGAAACAACAGGGGAAATGGTAAGTCTTGTCCGCGGTTTGATGGAAAAAGAACCGGAATCAACCCAAAAGATTCTTGACGAACAGGAAGAATTAGTTCGTAATCTTCTCCCGGCGCTTAAGAAAGCAAATCATAAAAATATAATTCAAATAATCAGAAATGGGGAGTTAAATCTTGAAAAGCTTGGTGTTGTTTCACCGTTTGCAAAAAAAATAATTAGAGATATCGAAAAAGCAGAAGGTGCTGCGAAAATCTGCGGAGCCGGGGGCAAAACAAAAGCAACGGGAATCATATTAATTTATCATCAAAACTTGAAAAATATTGAAAAAGTTCTACGGTCCCACCGATTAAAGCCGACCCAATTGATATTGGGAGTAGAAGGATTAAGGGAAGAATCTATTAGTGATATAATCGTGAGCAGATATGAATAAGATTACTGTTTCGGCGCCGGGAAAATTAATGCTTTTTGGAGAGCATGCGGTTGTTTATAATCGTCCATGTTTGGTTACAGCAGTTGATCAGAGAATGCGGGCAACTGTTGAAACATTAGGTACTTTGGAATTTCAATTGGAAGCGGGAGAAGTAAAAGTTACTGGGTACAAGAAGCCACTCAGTGATTTAGGAAAAGGAGATATTCCCAAAGGTGCAAAGTTTGTAGAAATCGCTGCTAAAAATATTGCCGAAAAACATCCGTTGAAATCCGGACTTCGAATTACTACCTCAAGCGAATTCTCATCGGAGTTTGGATTTGGTTCCTCATCAGCTTCAACAGTTTGCGTTGTCAAAGCCCTATCGGAATTACTAGATTTGCAATTAAACAACAAAGAAATTTTTGATCTTTCCTACAAAACTGTTTTAGATATTCAGGGTAAAGGGTCGGGATTTGACGTGGCTGTGGCAGTTTATGGCGGAACATTATATTTTATCACGGGAGGAAAAGTAATTGAACCCCTTAATATTAAATCTTTGCCTTTGATAGTTGGCTACAGCGGAGTAAAAGCAGATACGGTAACTCTTGTAAATAAAGTTAAGGAATCTTTTGTAAACAGAGAAAACCGTTTGGAAGAAATTTATGATGAAATTGCTAAACTTGTTGAAAAAGCAAGGGATGCGCTTATTGAAATGGATTGGGAAAAACTTGGAGAGTTAATGAACGAGAACCAAAATTATTTAAGTGAGCTTGGTGTTAGTATTGATAAACTTGATAATATGATTAAAGCATCTTTAACTGCAGGTGCTTATGGAGCAAAACTTTCTGGTGCGGGCGGAGGAGATTGTATGATTGCCGTTTCTTCAAGAGACAAAAATCAAGCGGTTGCCGACAGCATTAGGCAAGCCGGGGGAGAAGTAATTAATATTAATACAAACGCGGATGGAGTAAAAATTGAAAAATAACATTATGAAAACAACAGCAATAACCCCATCAAATATAGCCTTTATTAAATACTGGGGAAAGAAAGATGAAGCCTTGCGTCTTCCTGAAAACGGCAGTATATCAATGAATTTAAGCAATCTCTTAACTACGACAACTGTAGAATTTAGCTCACAATATAAAGAAGACAGCGTCATTATCAATGGAGTTCAAGAGCCTAACGAAGGAAGTCGTGCGATAAAACATCTAGATAGAATACGAAAATTAGCGAATATAAGTGATAAGGCAAAAGTCGTAACAGAAAATAATTTCCCAACTGGTACGGGCCTTTCTTCATCAGCCTCTGGATTTGCAGCTCTTACTGTTGCTGGTGCAAAAGCGGCAGGGCTTAATTTATCGGAAAAAGATTTGTCAATTCTTGCACGGCAAGGATCGGGATCTGCTTGTAGATCTATTCCCGATGGCTTTGTTGAGTGGATAGATGGCGATACAAATGAAACGTCGTACGCAATCTCAGTTTATCCGGAAAATTATTGGGATATAGTAGACGTTGTCGCAGTTGTAAGTAAAGATAAGAAACACGTAGGTTCAACTCAAGGACATAAACTTGCGACGACTAGTCCATTTTTTGAAAAACGTTTAGAGTTGATAAATGACAAAATTAAATTGGTAAAAAAATATTTGAAAGAAAGAGATTTTGAAAAATTTGGAGAGTTAATTGAGGAAGAAGCATTAGAGCTTCATGCGATCTATCTTACATCAAAACCGTCTTTAATTTATCTCTTGCCGGGAACACTTCTTGTAATGCATATGGTTAAGAAATGGAGAGAGGATGGGCTACCGGTTTATTTTACCTTAAACACAGGGCAGGATATGCATTTGATTTGTGAAAGAAAAAATGCATCAAAAGTTTCAGCACTGGCGGAAAAAATAAATGAAGTTCAAAAAACAATAATTAATTTTCCAAGCGAAGGAGCTCGTATAGTATCTAAAAGCCTTTTTTAAATAACCTTTTATTTTCCGAATCTTCGTTCTCTTTGGGAAAATTCTCCAATTATTTTATAATAGTCTTTCATTAAGATTTTCTCTTACTTAATATATCAATAAACTTAAAAAAAAGATCTTTATATTTTTCTGCGATTTTTTCTTTTTTAAGCAGCTCTTTCGCTTTCTTAATGTTGTCTTCGATAAGATATTTCCCATATTCAATTGCTCCCGATTCCCGAAAGATTCCTCTTAGTATTTTTTTTCCTTTTTCATCCACTTTTTTACCAAAATATGTCCGAAGAATTTCCCTTTGCTTTTTTGCCCCTTTTTCAAAAACGTAATTTGTAAAGATTGTATGCTGATGTTGTGCTATATCGTTGAAGGAGCTTTTAAAAATTTCATTTGAATCATATATTATGTCAAAAAGATCGTCCTGAATCTGAAAAGAAATTCCCAAGACAAGACCGAACTGCTTAAAAAATTCTTCATTCTTAATTTCTTTTACCAAAGATGCTCCAATCATCATAGGATGTGTAAAAGAATAGCCAGCAGTTTTTAAATACATTTTTTGAAAAATCGATTTTTCATTTGGGTTCTCATCGCTAGACATTTTAACGTCTATAAATTGCCCTATGAAAACTTCCTCAATCATTTTAAGAAAAATATTTGTTACTCTTTTGAGTTCTTTTTCTCCGAAATTGTCATTATTAAAAAGAAGTTCAAATGCCCATGAGAACAAAAAATCTCCTATTAAAATGGCAATTGAATTGCCAAAGTGAATTGAACCTAAGTTTGATGCTCTAGTTTTATCGGTCGCGAATTTATGTATGGTGCTTACACCGTGTCTGTAATCTGCTTTGTCCAGGATATCATCATGAACTAAACAGAAGGCGTGGAAAATTTCAATAAAAACGAGGAGTTTTATAGCTTTATTATCTTCTTTTCCTCCATAGGATTTATAGCATAAGAATGCAAGATAGGGTCTTATCCTTTTACCGCCTTGTAAAATTTTTCTCAAGTGCAGTAAGTAGTTATTTAAATCTCGATTATTATATTTCCGAAGAGTTTCAGTTTTGCTATCTAAAAAGTTAAGTAGAGCAGGATCAAATCTTTTCTTGAAGTCTTTTAGTCTCATTATTTTTTTCTGCCGCCAAATCTTCTCTCCCTTTTTGAATATTCAAGAATCCCCTGGATAAAATCTTGGGTATCTGCGTCAGGCAATAATTTTTTTATTACATAAAATTCCGCATAGTCTCCTAACCATCCCAATCCTGAAAGTCTTTGTTCTCCGGATGTTCTTATCACAAGATCAGCCGGAGGAATTTCACCGTTTCCATCTCTTAAACTTCTAAGAACAGAAGATGTGAGGGAAACATTTTGCGGTAACCTTCTAGCTTTTTCCATCATTCTTAATTCCTGGTCTTCTCCTCCAAAGTCAAGGGCAAGGCAAAAAAAACCATCTTTGCCATTTCTGGTTTCTTTCTCTGAATCATCAATAAGTTTTATCAAGCCTTGGGACAATCTGTCTTTTCTTCCAAGGTGAATAAATTTTTTGTCATTTTTTAAAAGCTGTCTAAGCTCATTTTTTAAATATTGCTGAAATATACGCATAAGCCCTGTTACTTCTTTTTGATCCCTCTTCCAATTGTCCGATGAAAAACCCCAAACCGTAACATATTTTATAGGAAGCTTATAAAGATCGTTGAAAACCTTTTTTATTACCTCAGCTCCTTTCTTGTGTCCTTCAAGTGGATTTTTCCCGAGCTTTTTAGCCCATCTTCCATTCCCGTCAGGGATTATTAATAAATGTGCCGGGAATTTATCCTTAGGAATAGCTTTAAGAGCAGGAAACTGATTCCAGATATTTTTTTGATCTTTTTTTTTCATGACTTGGTCGGGATGCCCAGAATCGGACTGGGACTACCGCACCCCCAGCGCGGCGTACTGCCACTATACTACATCCCGAAATTAACTATTTTGGTTCTTGTATTTTAACATAAGAATGCTTACAATTGAAACGAAAATGGCTAGAAATCAATCTTCTCAAAAAACATCAGTAAATGGTCCTACGGAATCTTCAAAAAAACTTGACGCAATAAACCTTGCAATGGAACAGATAGAAAAACAATACGGAAGAGGTTCTATTATGCGATTTGGAGAAGGGGGTCAAAAATTTGATGTTTCTGTTATCTCAACCGGTTCTCTCCCCTTAGACTTAGCACTTGGAGTAGGCGGAGTGCCAAGGGGAAGGATCGTCGAAATCTTTGGGCCGGAAGCATCCGGAAAAACTACAGTTTGTCTTTCAATTATTGCACAAGCGCAAAAAAATGGAGGAGTTGCGGCTTTTGTAGACGCCGAACACGCAGTGGATCCTCTTTGGGCGGAAAGAATCGGAGTAAAACTTGATGAACTTTTAATTTCCCAACCCGATACGGGAGAGCAGGCTTTGGAGATTGCCGAAAGTCTTATTAGAAGTGGTGGAGTTGATGTTTTGGTAATTGATTCTGTTGCCGCTTTAGTTCCAAGGGCAGAGATAGAAGGAGAAATGGGAGATGCAATGATGGGACTTCAGGCACGTTTAATGTCGCAGGCCCTTCGAAAATTAACAGGTGTAATTTCAAAGTCCAAAACTGTTGTTATTTTTACCAATCAACTGCGCCAAAAAATAGGGGTAGTGTTTGGAAATCCCGAAACAACAACAGGAGGCCTTGCTTTAAAGTTTTATTCATCGGTAAGAATTGACGTAAGGAAAATAGAGTCTTTAAAAGATGGTGATAAAGTTGTAGGTTCAAGACATAGAGCAAAAATTGTCAAAAACAAAGTTTCAGCACCTTTTAGAATTGCAGAATTTGATATTATAGCAGACTCGGGGATATCAAAAGAAAGCGGAATTGTGGATGTAGGACTTGAGATGGGAATTATTGGAAAATCCGGAGCATTCTTCAGATTCGGGGAGTTAATGCTTGGGCAGGGAAAAGAGGCGACAAAAATATTTCTCAAAGAAAAGCCGGAGGTTGCCAAAAAAATTGTTGATGAAATTATGAAGAAAAGCCAATCTAAAGGCACCCCTGTTGCTGTTGGAATAGAAGAAAAAGAAACTGCTTAGCCCTGAAAGGGTGCTTTCAGCATGGATGAGATAGGGAAGTCCTTCGATATCACTCAGGATAAATTTTACAATAAGGCGCTAAAGTTTCTTTCGTATCGTCCCCGGTCGGAAAAAGAGATAAGAGATAAGCTACGAAGAGTTAAGAATAAAAAAAATGCAACCACTGAAGTACAGAAAGAACAAGAAACACAGAATTTCAGTGTCTCAAAAAATCTCAGTGATTCAGAGGTTGCAAGAGAAGCGTTGATTGATCAAGTCATTTCAAAACTTAAGAAAAATAATTATATAAATGACGAGGAATTTATAAAATGGTGGATTGAGCAAAGAACAACATTCAAACCTCGTTCGTTAAAATTAATAAAGATAGAGCTAAGACAAAAGGGAATCGATGCCGAATTAATAGATTCGGTAATTCAGAATTCAGAATTTAGAATTCAGAATGATTTAGAACTTGCAAAAAAATTAATAGAAAAAAGATTGCCAAGATACAAAAATCTTCCCCGTGAGGAAAAATTCCAAAAAATCGCCCGCTTCCTCTCCTCAAAGGGTTTTAGCTACGATATTATTAAAGAGATATTTAAAGAATTAAAATAAATATTTTTCTTTCTTCTTTTCTTCCGAAAAAAGAAGCAAAAGCTCTCGCCAAGCCTTATCTCATGCTTTCAGAATTAAACTCTCTTAACGGGAGATAACACCCTCTCCGCTATAAATGCGGGTTCTCCCTGTTGCGTTCGTTCAATCCTTCATGCTTTCGATTTGCGGATTGGCGAACAAAATTAACTAATTACTATTGTCTATTTACTAGTATCTATTTTGTGGTATAATTTGGATAAGGCAATAGAATTGTTCAAATCCGCCTTTGCCCAAGAGGCTTCGGCGAGATGAAGAGGTTTAAAAGTATATGAAAATAAACCCCTTAATCGACAAATATCAAATAAGCCGAGTCTGACTCGGTCTTTCTTCTATTGTCTTCAATTAAATTATGGCATCACAACCAAAAGATATTATAGACCTTGAAAAAAAACTTTTAGAAAAAGAAGAGAGACTTGAATCGGAAAAAAAGGTTTTTGGGGACGAAAAAGAAAAACTCACAAAACTTAAAGAAGAATATAGAGAAAAGCTTTCAAAAATTTCCTCACTTACCACGGATGAAGCAAGAAAAGAATTACTAAAAGAAGTTGAAGAGAAAGAAGCTCAAGTTGTAGCCAGGATAATTAAAGAATCTGAAGAGGAAGCAAAGAGAACTGCAGATAAAAAATCCCAAGAAATTTTAATAGACAGCATGAAGCATGGATCGCTCGATTACATCGCAGAATATACAGTTTCGGCAGTCAGGATTTCAGATGAAGACTTAAAGGGAAGAATTATTGGGAAAGAAGGAAGGAATATAAGAGCTTTTGAGCAGGCTACGGGCGTAGACGTTGATTTGGATGAAGAGGGAGTTATAAGACTTTCGTCATTTGATCAGGTTAGGCGTGAGGTCGCAAGGCGTTCTCTGGAAAAGCTTATCAAAGATACCAGAATTCAGCCCTTCAGAATAGAAGAAATTGTTGAGCAGACAAAAAAAGAAGTTGAGAAAATAATGTTTGAAGAGGGAGAAAAACTTGCTCACGAAGTTGGAGTATTTAATCTTCCAAAAGAATTATTGTCTATTTTAGGACGATTTAAATTTAGGACTTCATATGGACAAAACCTAGTTGTTCACACCCTTGAGGAAACAAAAATAGGAATTCACTTAGCACACGAAGTAAAAGCAAATGTAGATGTTGTACGCCTGGGTTGTCTTTTCCATGACATTGGAAAAGTTGTGGAGGGAGAGGGAAGTCATGTAAAACTTGGAGGAGATCTTCTGAAAAAATTTAACATACCGGAACCTATTATAAACTGTGTTTTAGAGCATCACGAGGATAAACCGTTTTCCTCAATTGAGTCGGTCATAGTTTATATTGCCGACGCGATCTCCGGAGCCCGACCGGGAGCTCGTTACGAAGACGTAGAGGAATATGCAACAAGACTTAAAGAAATGGAAGAAATTGCAAAAAAATATGAAGGAGTGCAAGACGCATATGCTTTTGAGGCAGGGAGGGAGCTGCGCGTTATTATTGATCCGGGAAAACTGGATGACTCCCAAACTACATTGATTGCTCATAAGATACGCGATGAAGTAAGCAGCTCCTTGGCAGTTCCGGGTGAGGTAAAAGTTACCGCAATCCGCGAATTCCGCTCAGTTTCCTCAGGGTCGGAAAATTAAAATAATCTACGCCGCGTTTTGCTGTGGAGTAGGCTGAGTTGGAGATCTTTCCCATTTGCTTTCAATTCTTTGCGTAACACTTTCGGGTACTGTTCCAGTTCGCAGAACCTGGTAATATTCATTGGACCATTGATTGGAGGTTCCATACTTTCCATAGTAGGCACGGTAATAATCCGGATCTATTCTAGAGGCTTGAATCTCCGATGTTGGCAAAGTTGATTCGCCATAGTTAACATGAATTATATCGAAACCTGTTATATTGCCCCACCAGTTCATGTCTGATTTGTCTGCAAGGTCATCAGCTAGAGTATCATGCCTGCCCTCAAGCTCATGTAGTCTATTTAATTGATCTTTAATTTCCTGACTTTCTGGGTCTCCCGATTCTTTTATCTTAATTTCCTGACCGACAAAATATCCACCTCTCGTCCTTCCTCTTTGGTAAGAGTCGAGCATAATGTTTGAGAGACCTCTTAAAGCTACATCTTGTGCTTCTTGGTCGGTGACACCTTCTCCAAAAGACTTAAAATCAAGCATCCTTAGAAGATCTTTTAAAACTTTTACACGATGTTGGCCAAACTGTTCCCCAGAACCTTTATAACCGGGTGCCTCTAAATCTGCCCGAGCCTCATCAAGCTGTTTTTGAAATTTACTTCTGTAAAAATCAACAACAGGAGGCAAATTTTCTTTTATTCGTTCATTTTTTTCTGTTTCCACTGCGTTATCAATTTCGGGAGTTTTTTCTGTATTACCAGCTCTAAATTCTTTCAGGAGTTGTCGTTGTTCGACGGTTGGTGTCTGAAGTCTGCCTAGATAGTCTTCTAATCCAGATTTCGTGGGTTGAATTTCTTGAACAGGTCTTGGGCCTTCGGTTGGTACTCCGCCATCCATATATTTTTAGAATACATTATCTACCCCCCCCCGTCAAGTGGAATAATAAATTATAATTTTTTGATTTTGCTCTCTTTTGATATCTTGACAAAGATTCGTTTTTATTGCTTAAGATTGTCGTTGAAATTTACCCTGCATTTGTGATATCATGTATATGTATGAATACAATTACTATTCCAAAAGAATTAAGTCAAAAAGGTGATTTAGTTGTCGTTCCTCGCAAAGAGTATGAAATCCTTCTGGAACTACGAGAAATAGTAGAATTTACTCCTACTGCTTCACAAAAGAAAGCGCTAAAAAGAGCCGAAAAGAATTTAAGGAACAAAAAATCCTTAAGTTACAATGAAGTTCTCTCAAAACTGGGATTTAAAAATTGACCCATCCGTTTTTAAATCTCTTCAAAAGATTCCTCAATCTGATGCGAAGAAAATCTTAAAGGTCATAAATCTGTTGACCGCAAATCCATATTTTGGTGATATTCAAAAAAATGAAAGGCGAAGCAAATACTTGGAGAAGACGCGTGGGGCCTTATCGCATTTTCTTTAAGCTAATTACAGATGAGAAAATAATTTTAGTATTCCATCTGGAAAGACGTACCACTACGACATATTAATTTTTTAGTTTCCTCAGTCTTGACGTCTTTTGATACTTGACAATACTTCGTTTTCATTGTATTTTTAATCTAATCTCAATATTAAAATTCAAAATAATTTGCCCAAGAGGAGGTGATCGTTTTGACAAAAAGAGATCTGATTGAAATTGTTGCCAAAAAGGCAAACTTAACCAATAAAGCCTCGCGAGATTCAGTACAAGCATTCGTAGTATCTATTCGCGATTCCCTAAAAAGAGGAGAAAAAGTTGTGATTACTGGTTTTGGAACTTTTAGTATAAGAAATAGAGTCGAGCGAGTCGGCCGAAATCCAAAGACCGGAGAAAAGATTACAATTTCATCCCGAAAAGCACCCGGTTTCACTCCCGGAAAAACTCTAAAGAGAGCAGTAAGATAAATTAATTTAATCTCAGAAACTGATTCCGTTCTGCTATAATAATCAGGCTGTGACTATATCGGTTTCCCATCTCTCCAAGCATTTTCAGGTTCACCAAAAAGAACCGGGTGTCATAGGTTCTTTAAAATCCCTAGTTTTGCGAAAATACGAGACAGTAAAAGCCGTTTCGGATATTTCTTTTAAAATTAACGAAGGAGAGCTTATTGGTTTTATCGGGCCAAACGGAGCAGGGAAGACCACAACGCTTAAGTGTCTTTCAGGACTTTTATATCCTACAAACGGAAAAATTTCGGTACTTGGTTTTAATCCTTACGACCGAAAAATCGAGTTTCTGAAGAAAATAGCATTAGTTATGGGTCAGAAAAATCAACTGTGGTGGGATTTGCCGCCGATAGATACTTTTCTCCTGAATAAAGAGATATATGGAATTGAAAACGAGAAATATAATATCGTTTTTGAAGAATTGACGAAACTTTTGGATGCAAAGGATATTCTCAAAGTGCCTGTAAAGAAACTATCTTTGGGGCAGCGAATGAAAATGGAACTTATGGCTTCCATAATTCACTCACCAAAAGTTTTATTTCTTGATGAGCCCACAATTGGCCTTGATGTTCTTATGCAAAAAAAATTACGGGAATTTTTAAAAGAGTATAATATTCGATTTAAAGCGACAATAATTTTAACAAGCCATTATATGGCAGATGTAGAACAGCTTTGTAAAAGAGTAATAATAATAAACTTTGGAAAAATTATTTTCGATGGACAGTTATCAAATTTAATTGAACAGTACGCACCCTACAAAAAACTAAGCGTCATCTTTAGAGAATATGTAGATCCCAAAAAATTGGATAAATTAGGAAATATATCAAATTTCCAATATCCTAAATTAATAATCAATGTGCCAAACAAAAAAATAAACTCGACTGCTTCATCAATTTTAAAAAATTTCCCAGTTGAGGATATTACTATCGAGGACCCGCAAATCGAGGACATAATCGAGAAAGTATACACTCAAGAAGATAAAAGAAAGAAATGAAAAAATATTATATTATTGCCAGGAATACGTGGGACGAGATGTTAACCTACAGAGTCAGTTTTGTTATGTGGAGAATAAGAAATATAATTCAGCTTTTGACAATCTATTTTCTCTGGCAAGTTATTCTTCCTCCTGGCAAAACTCTCTTGGGATACAGTCAGTCACTTATGCTTACTTATATTTTGGGAACATCTTTGATTGATTCTGTGGTTCTTTCTTCAAGAACTTATGCAGTAGGAGAAGAAATAAACAGCGGAAATCTTATGAACTTTCTTCTGCGTCCTATTAATTATTTTTTGTATTGGTTCTCAAAAGACATAGGGGATAAGGCAATGAACATATGTTTTTCAATAGCTGAGCTGACTTTGATTTTTATAATCTTGCGACCTCCATTTTTCATCCAAACCAACCCATTTTATATTTTATTTTTTGTTTTTTCTGTTATTCTGTCTCTTTTTATTTATTTTTTTCTTAATTTCCTTCTGGGTCTTATAGGATTTTGGAGCCCTGAGGTTTGGGCGCCCAGATTTATTTTCATAACTCTTCTTGGATTTTTTGCAGGATCATTATTTCCGCTTGATATACTGCCAAAAACTATTTATGAAATCTTGAGATTTTTGCCATTTACCTATCTCCTATACTTTCCCCTAAAGATTTATCTTGGGCAGTTAAGTTTTTTACAGATCGCATCCGGACTCGCGATTTCAATTTTCTGGACATTTGCAATTTATTTTATTGTAAAAGCGACTTGGCAAAAGGGACTTAAAAGTTACACTGCTTATGGAAGATAAAATAAATTTATCAAAATATGTGAAACTTTGGTGGATGATGACTAGTATGGTTTCTCAAAATGCATTTGTTTCAAGATTTGGTGCAGTGCTGTTTGTTTTGGGTAAATTGATAAGATTTGTTTTTTTTCTATTCTTCCTTCTTATTATTGTGTCAAGAACGCAAGCGATTGTAGGTTATACTTTATGGCAAGTTATTCTTTTTTATATTACATTTAATTTTATTGATTCTCTGGCTCAATTTTTTTTGCGTGAGGTATATAGATTCCGAAGCTATGTGGTAACCGGCGATTTTGATTATTTTCTGACCAAGCCAATTCCTGTGCTTTTTCGGCTTCTTTTTGGAGGAAGTGATGTTTTGGATATTCCAATAATGCTGCTTAGTGCTGGGTTTATTACTGTTGCTTTATCAAAAATAGGCAGCATCTCGCCTGCGGAAATATTTATTTATTTTGCGCTTTTGATAAACGGATTTTTAATTGCCCTAGCTTTTCATGTTTTTGTTTTATCAATCGGAATTTTAACATCTGAAGTTGATAATACTCTTTGGCTTTTTCGGGATCTCACGCAGATGGGAAGGTTCCCTATTGATATTTACCAAAATCCATTAAGATCTGTAATAACATTTATTATTCCAGTTGGTGTAATGGTAACCTTTCCGGCCAAAGCGGCGATGGGTCTTTTGTCCGCCCAGTCAGTAATATTTGCTTTTATAATCGGTATTTTCTTTCTTTTCATAAGCTATAAATTTTGGAATTTTTCCCTCAAAAGATACACCAGCGCCAGCAGCTGATATTATTGCTATAATATTATTAGATTATGACAATAAGACTTCGAACAGCATTTTTTATTTTTATAGGGTTTATTACGCTATCATTTTTATATATTGAGAGATCTATTCTTATACCATTTATTCTGGCTGCAATATTTGCCTATATATTAAATCCAATAGTAAATTTTGCGTCTGATCGAATTAAGCTGCCGCGAACCTTAACAATTTTTATTATTTATATTGTGATTATTACGGGAATTGCAATTTTAGGAAACGCTATAACAAGACAGGTTTTGCGCGAATCTAAAGAACTTACTCATTTCACGGCAAATATTACAGAGGTTGCAAGAGAGCAGATAGATCTTTTACCGCCATGGGTTAAGCCCGAAGTGAAAGATATGATTGCATCTTTAGATTTGGGAAAATCCAAATTTTTGTCTCCGTCCTCAATAATTAACATCTTTCCTCGCGCCTTGTCAGGAATGGTTAATGTTTTAATTTTTTTGTTTTCTGCATTTTATTTCCTTAAAGAGGGGAGGAAAATATTTGATCGATTTTTGCACTACGTTCCGAGTGAATACAGAATTGAAGTAGAAATTCTTATGAAAAAAATAAACAATGTGTTTGGAGGATACCTACGCGGAATATTGTTTTTGATGTTCGTCGTTTTTATACTTACATATATTTCACTTACTATTTTGGGCGTAAGATTTGCTCTTATTTTGGCAATTTTTTCAGGTTTTGCAGAAATAGTACCCTTTATCGGGCCAATTACTGCAGGCGCAGTTGCTTCTTTTATAGTTTTTCTAAATGGTACTTCTAATTTTGTCCTGACTCCGATTCAAGGCGCAGTCGTGACTGCAGTAGTTTATTTTCTAATTCAGCAATTCCAGAATTATTTTGTTTCTCCTTATGTGATGGGGAAAATGGTTGGGCTTCATCCGGTTGTGATACTTTTTTCTGTAATTGCGGGTGAGCATCTTTGGGGACCGATGGGATTTGTCTTGGCAGTTCCAACTGCCGCATCCATAAAAATCCTTCTTGAGTTTTATCTTGATAAAATAAACCAAAAAACCTATTCCGCAAGACAATCTTAAATTTGCATTTAAGCCTCAATTTTAGTAAAATACGGTTGCTCTGGGGGGAAGGACCGCTACTGCAATCACCTAAAACATGATAGCAGAGGAAAGTCCAGACAGCAGTAAGGAGGGGACGGAGCGTAAGCTCCGGGAAACCGGTCTCTAAATTCTTTACCCACATGCGGAGTTTAGAGCAGGTCTTGAATTGACAAGACTTGAGAGCAACAGAGACGAGTGGATGTGAAACGGGCAATCCTACCTGCTGCAACCTCAGAATGATGCGTCTACCCCGATTAAATCGGGGTTAATTACCATCCTTACGGGAGCATCAAGTAGAGGGCATAGATAGATTGCGGTTAATAACAGAATCTGGCTTACTCTCTCTCCAGAGTATTTTAATCCACAGTCAACCATAATTCATTTCAGGGAACAAACATTCTGCGACACAGTATTATCTACGCCACTTTATCTATTGACAAATCTAATCTACGCTTATATACTGTCAGCATAGATAAGGAAATTTTAATCTATGGCAAGAACGGGACATTTTAGAGAAGAGTTGCAAGGAGAAGTGAAATATAAAACTTTTATCCCAAACATTCTACCCTTCAAAGTAAATTACGATTCTGAGCTGCAAACATTACAATCTAAAGCTGATTTAGCCTTAGGTAGGCTTGATATGGTTGCAGATGTTCTTCCAAACGTAGACTTCTTTATTTTTATGTACGTTAGAAAAGAAGCAACATTATCTAGCCAAATTGAAGGTACACAAGCAACATTTATAGACGTACTTAAAGCCGAAGCAAGAATAGAAGATTCTGAAATACATAAAGACGTTGACGAAGTAATAAACTATATTTCTGCGATGAATTACGGACTTGAAAGGTCAAAAACCCTACCTTTATCAGTAAGGCTTTTGAAAGAAATACATGCTTTTTTATTAAAAGGAGTGCGAGGAGGATGGAAAACTCCAGGAGAAATGAGAAAATCTCAGAACTGGATTGGTGGTTCAAGTATTAATACTGCGAAATTTGTACCACCCCCACACGAAGAAGTTATTCCATTAATGAGTAATCTAGAGAAAAATTTACATGATAATGAGAAACTACCAGTAATTATTAAAATTGGTCTTATTCATGCACAATTTGAAACCATCCACCCCTTTTTAGATGGAAATGGTAGAATAGGTAGATTATTAATTACATTCTATCTATGCAAACAAGATATTTTGAGAAAACCATTATTATATCTATCTGATTTTTTTAAGGAGTATAAAACAGAATATTACGAGAGATTAAATCTCTTTAGAGAAAGAGATGATATTGAAGGATGGTTAAAATTCTTCCTTGAAGGTGTTGCCAGTACATCTGAGAAAGCATTAAATACGTCTAGGAAAATTATTAAACAAAGAGATAAAGATATTGCAAAGATTACTAAGCTGGGTAAATCTGCAGAAAATGGCATGAAGTTATTGAATAGCTTATATGAATCTCCTCTTGTAAGAGTCAAGGATGTGGAGCGAATAACTGGACTGAAAAATCCAAATGCACTTTCTTTGGTTTCTAGGTTTGAAAAGTTAGGATTACTTAAAGAAATAACTGGGAAACAAAGAAATAGAATCTATTCATACGATGACTACGTTCAATTATTTACTTCCTAATTGACTTTATATTACTTCTTTTTGTTAAATTCTCTTTGAGGGCTTAAAAAGGCAAGCTTTTCAGTTAGGTGTAAAGTGGGATTTTAGCTTCAAAAGTGGGGGGATGACTTATAAATCCCCGCATTTTTAAGACAGTAAATTTAAGCAGTATTGCAGAGGATTTTGTATTCGCAAGCGTTTTAATGCCCATCAGCATCATCGGAAGTTATAATGTTGTTATTCTCAAATTCTTGAGAATTTAGGAACAACCTGTTACTATTAAATTATGTTAAAGACCAGACATCTTGAAGGAATTGTTAAGGGATTTGCCAATCATAGGAGAATTCAGATAATGGAACTTTTAGAAAGCAATCCTGAACTTTCATTACAGAATGTGTCCGTTAAGCTTAAAGTCAATATTAAAACCGTAAGTGAGCATATAAGAAGACTTGCTATTCCAGGATTAGTTTATAAACGTAATAGAGGAAATAATGTACTTCATAAGCTTTCTCCACTTGGATTGTCTATCCTTAAATTCTTAAGAAAACTAGAATGATGAAGAAAAAACCAACAGTAATACTTGAGGATAGCGAGAAAATTAGAAATATTGTAATTCAAGTAAATCTTGAAGCTAATTCTACGACTGTATTTAGTTCTTTTTCCGCATGGGAGAATTTAGCCCTTATTTTAGAAGGGCTTGGAGTTACAGCGCAGAAGTGCATAAAAGAGGGAATGAGCAGAAGAAAAGTTTATGAACAAGTCAAAAAATATATGATTGAAGTTTTGAGCAGTTATGAAACTAAATGAAGAAATTATTGAGATACTTGATCACACTGCTGAGAAGCTTGCTGAAGCGGTTGCGTCTTTATCATTTGATGTATGGAGCAGAAAAGACTTTCGATTGTTTGTTAATTTTCCAAACATTTCACAAACAGAACAGGACAGAATATTTAATGAGTTGGAAGTAAGCATTCTTGGGCTCTTGATATTAAAATTCGACGATGGCATATCTAGAAAAGACAAAGAATTTGGCCTGATGCTTGAGTATTTTGAGAATAAATTGATCGACGGATTTCTTAATTTATTTAGAAATTTAAAAGTAGAAGAAAAATTTGTAAAACAGTGGAAAACGCTTATCGACATGCGTCTTTCGGAATATAGAAATCACTACAAGGTTGCGATCAGAGAATCAAGTAAAATGAGAGAGTTTGATAAAAATGAAGAGAGTTTAAAAATCAGTTGGGCAAGGGTAGAAACAATTACAATTGACTGCTTAACCCACATAAGAAGAGGAAATGTTGAAGAGAAAGACCCACTCTGGAAATTTCTTAGAAAATGGTTTATCAGCCTTGAGTCAAAGCTTGCTCCGTTGACTAGCGCAATAAACGA
>MFNM01000033.1 GCA_001782085.1 Candidatus Levybacteria bacterium RIFCSPHIGHO2_01_FULL_37_33 | reverse complement strand
ATTTGCGAACCGATAGTAGTTAATTAGCGCTATAAATCTTAGGTAGTCTTTTCTTAATAAAAATATTGGTCTTTTTTCTACGCCACGATTGTACGCATGATAAATTTCATTAGTAGTTAGTATTATTTTTCGGTGGGACATGTTATTTTCAGTAAATCATTTGTTAACCGGATTGTCAATAGGAAACCGATACGGGATCGGAATAGATATGGCGAAATGGGTAAAATGGATAATTTGGATAAAATCGTGATTTTCTGCATGAATTTAATAAGAATTTATACAAATCCCGTTCTACAAGTTGAGAAAGAGATTTTCTAAAGCAAAGCGCTGATTTATATTTGTTGTTTTAATAATAGTATATGTATCCTGCATTGTTTTTAAAATTTTTATTTTATCCGACTTAAGATTGTTTCTTTTACTTATTTCATCAATTATATTTTTTCGCAAAATTATTATCATTTTTTCAAGCCAAGCCATAGCCTCTTCTCTGTTTTTTCCAAAATCCTGCGCGAGTTTTAGCCTCTTCCCTATTCCAGAACCAGGAAGAGAAGATAAGATATCAATTACTTGCTCTTTTTCCTTTTCCGAAAATTTTTCTCTTTTACTTTCTATCTCAATAACCTTGCATCTTGAGAGAATCGTCGGCAAAACCTGCGCACTATTTTCAACTACCAGTATTATAATAGTATTATTAGGCGGCTCTTCCAAAACCTTAAGAAGGCAGTTCTGAGAATCGATAGTAAGACCGCCAGGGGCCTGCAGAATAATTCCTTTCGTATCGCTCTTAAATGGTTTTAAATAAAGTCTTTTTTGGACCGTCCTTATATCTTCTATTCCTGCCAATTTTTCGAAACTAACATTTTCTATGTCGATTCCTTCGATTTTATTCTGAGAGCAGATAGATAGAGCTTTCTTAAGAGCCGCTTCTCTGTCTTTTGAAGATATTAAAAAAGATTGCATAAAAATCCCCAATTTCTTGACATTATATCTTATTTTTACATAGTATAGAAGTAATGCCCACTACAGATTTAACTTCATCGGGTCAGAACGCGACAATACTTGATGTATTGGCTTCCGAGCGTCTTATAACTGCCCAACAGATGGAGGAAATAAAGGTTAAAAGCGCCAGTCTTGGCAGACCCTACGAGGAAACTCTAACTTCTCTAAATATCGTTCCTGCCGGAAAACTAGCGGAAGCCAGGGCAAAGCTTTTGGGAATTCCATTTATTTCACTTTCTTCAACTTCTTTTTCCCCGCAGGCCTTAAGCATGATTTCCCGGGCAGTTGCCGAGAGATTTCTCTTAATCCCCTTTCTTTATGATGAGAAAACAAGAACATTGTCGGTAGCAATGGCAAATCCCGTTGATCTTGAGGCATTGGAATTTATCCGGCAGAAAACCGGTTTAAATATAAAGACATTTGCAGCATCTGCAGATGACGTTGAGAAAGTTATAGACCAGCAATACCGACAGGAAATAGTCGGAGAAGTGGGAGAAGCTCTAAGACAAACAGAAGAATTTACCAAAACTCGCACGATCGATATCAAACAGATTGCAGAGATTATAAAAGAAGCTCCCATTGCAAAAATAGTTTCAACTATTTTGGGATACGCTGTTTCCTCCAGAGCCTCCGATGTTCACATCGAACCCCAGGCAGATAGAATTAGAGTACGTTATAGAATCGACGGTATTTTATATGACAGGTTGAGTCTTCCAAAAACCGTGCAGGAGGCGGTAGTCTCCCGTATCAAGATTCTTTCCAGCATGAAAATCGATGAACACCGAACTCCTCAGGATGGACGCTTTAATTTTAAGGTTGATAACAACGAAGTAGATCTGCGTATTTCGGTTATGCCGGCTTCGGAGGGTGAAAAAATTGTTATGAGACTTCTTAGGAAATCCGGAGGAATTCCAACTCTTCCGGATCTAGGACTAACAGGCGTATCGCTTAAGAATTTTGAGACTTCTATACTTCGTCCCCACGGAATAATATTAGTCTGCGGACCAACCGGATCGGGAAAAACAACAACTTTATATTCTGTTCTGGAAAAACTTAATACCACAAGAGTTAATATTATGACACTGGAGGACCCGGTTGAATACCAAATGTCAGGCGTCAATCAAGTACAGATTAATCCTGCGGTAGGTCTGACTTTTGCAACAGGACTTAGATCTTTTTTAAGACAGGATCCAGACATCATTTTAGTTGGGGAGATAAGAGATAGAGAAACTACAGAGCTTGCGCTTCAGGCATCGCTTACGGGTCATTTGGTTTTTTCAACCCTTCATACTTCTGATGCATCCGGAGCACTCCCCCGTCTTACTGACTTAGGAGCCGAGCATTTTTTGCTTTCGTCTACGATGAATGCAATAGCCGGACAAAGAATTGTCCGAAGGATATGTTCGTACTGTAGGGAAACTTATCCGCCTCTTGCGCAGATTGTTGATGAAATAAGAAATGTTTTGGGAAAACTATTCCCCTTGGCAAATGGAGAAATAAAACTTTCTAGGGGGAAAGGCTGCGAAAAATGCGCAGGGTCGGGCTATTTGGGAAGAATCGGAATATTTGAGGTATTACCGGTTTCAAATAAAATATCCGATTTGATATTTGAGCACCCCGATAGCTCGGCTATAGAAAAAGAAGCAATCTTAGAGGGAATGATTACAATGAAACAGGACGGATATTTAAAAGTTTTACAGGGAATTACAACGCCTGAGGAAGTCATAAGAGTCGCACAGGAGTAAAACTAAAAGCTAAGAGCTAATAACTAAAAACTAAATATATTTTAAAGTTTTTAACTTTACGCTTTTAACTTTTAGCTAGGTTTATGGATATTCAGCAGTTATTGCATTTAACAGTTACAAACAAGGCATCTGACCTTCATCTTCTGCCCGGTGTTCCTCCGGCAATTAGAATTGATGGAGTTTTAAGCTATGTTTCAAATTATCCAATCTTAACAAAAGAGGCTGCGCAGTCTATGATCTTTTCGCTCCTCAACCCGATCCAGAGAGAACGCTTCTTAAAAGATAAAGAACTTGATTTTTCTTTCGGTTTTGGAGGAGGAATAAGCGGAGATTTAGGCAGATTTAGAGGAAATGTTTATTATCAGCGGGGTTTTATATGCGCAGAATTTAGGCTCCTTGAACCGCGGATAAGAACCGTAGAGGAGCTTAATCTGCCTAAAATTATTCACAATTTTGCGAATTTAAAACAAGGACTAATTCTGGTGACCGGACCAACCGGACATGGAAAATCAACAACGCTTGCGGCAATTATAAATGAGATAAATCTTAATAAGGCTTTACATATTTTAACCATCGAGGACCCAATCGAGTATACTTATCCTTCTGGAAAAAGCTTAATTTCTCAAAGAGAGATGGGACTTGATACAAATTCCTGGTCAGCTGCGCTTCGTTCGGCATTGCGGGAAGATCCCGATGTGGTTTTGGTAGGAGAAATGAGAGACCCGGAAACTATCTCATCAACAGTTACAATTGCCGAAACAGGTCATCTGGTTTTTTCAACTCTTCATACAAACTCGGCGGCTCAAAGCATAGATAGAATCATCGATGCGTTTCCCCCAAATCAGCAATCTCAAATAAAAATTCAGCTCGCAGCGACTTTAAAAGGAATCGTGTCTCAAAGGCTGTTGCCGCAAATTTCAGGAGGCAGAATTCCCGGAGTTGAGCTTTTAATTGGCACATCTGCTGTTTCAAGCAACATCAGAGAGGGAAAAACACACCTTATAGACTCGATTATTCAAAATTCTCAGGATGTCGGAATGATTCCATTGGAGTCGTCCTTGGCTTCTCTGGTCTTATCGGGAGTAATTAGTCTTGAGACAGCCAAAAGCTATGCCTTACGTTCGGAAGAGCTGCTAAGACTTATCGGCTAATATATGAGACTGCGGTATAAAGCAATAACTCAAGACAACAAGATCATACGCGGTTTAGTCGATGCAAACGATATAAACGAAGCGGCTTTATATCTTCGAAGCAAAAATCTCGTACCAATAACTATTACCCAGGAATCTCAAAACAATTTTTTAAAGAATTTGCCCTTTTTTGGGAAAATAAAAAATTCCGATCTAATTGTGTTTACAAGACAGCTGTCTTCTATGCTTTCTTCGGGTCTTACGCTTATAAGATCTTTGGAAATCCTTAAGGAGCAGTTTGGAAGCGAGACGATGCTGGAGATTACCGGCAGTATTATAAACGATATTGAAGAAGGGAAGAATTTCTCTTTGGCGATTTCAAAATTCCCCGATGTTTTTTCTCCAATTTATGTGTCTATTATCAAATCCGCAGAAGGAGCGGGGCTTTTGGATAGAGCACTTCTGCGGCTTGCGGATAATTTGGAAAAACAGGAAAAACTGAAAAATACTATAAAAGCCGCGCTTTTTTATCCGGCAATTGTAGTTCTCCTTATGGTAGCTGTGGTATTTATTATGATGACTTTTGTTATTCCGCAACTTGCTAACCTATATAAGGGTTTAAATGTGGAGCTCCCCCTGCCTACCAAAATTATTATTTCCGTTTCCGGGTTTTTTGTAGTTTTCTGGCCGCTTGTAATTGGTTTAATTGTTTTGTCAATATTTTTATATAGAAGATGGTATAAAACAGAAGCAGGAAGGCTTATAATAGACGATCTCGTACTTAAACTTCCTGTTTTTGGAAATCTTATTAAAAAAGTCATTCTTACAGAACTTTCCCGAACTTTAAGCGTCTTGGTAGGAAGCGGAAGTTTGGTAGTTGATTCTCTTATTCAGACTTCCGATACTCTTGGGAATATCCATTATAAAAACGCGCTCAGAGATGTCGCAAAAAAAGTTGAAAATGGAGTAGCTATAGGAGATGCCATGTCGTCCCATACTCTCTTCCCTCCTCTTTTGGTACAGCTTGTAAAAATAGGGGAACAAACAGGAAAGCTCGATGAAACTCTTTTGAAGGCGTCTGAATATTTTGAGAACGAAACAGATCAACTGGTTAAAACACTTACAACAGCGCTTGAGCCGCTTATTATGGTAACCTTGGGAGTTGGCGTTGCATTTTTAATGATTTCAATAATCACACCAATTTATGGTCTGATCTCTTCTATAAAATAGTAATGCAACGTTTATGCGGCCTTTTCAGTATGAAGAATTTCAGAGAATGTACTTGGACTTACAATCTTAATGTTTTTGAATTGTTTGAGATTTTGCAATCCATGGTCTCCGGTTACCACAAAAGAAGCTTTTCCGCTTTCAGCAGTCGCTAGTACTAAATCGTCTTCTGGGTGAGTAGCTACTCCCTGAATTGTAGTTGTTATAAGAGTTAAAATTGCTTCACTGAGCAATAATTCAAGAAAATCATCAATATCTTGAGTTTTTAATATATTTCGAAAGTAGGATTTATTAAGTGTCTCTTCAAGTTCGCTTAAAATATGCTGAGATATAATCAATTCGAATTTGTCATCGCGCCACTGTTTAAGGATTTGTCCGGGGATAGATGAAGGCTTTAAAGCGCCTGAGGCTAAAATATTAGTATCCAAAACTGCCGAGATCATATTTTTATTGGCGAGTCGTGGAACGCCTTTGCGCTCTAACTTCTTTTATTGCCTTACTAACCTCTCGCTCAACTTCTTCAACGGGAACATCCTTAAATGCGTCTCGCATTCTGTCAAGGATTTTAAAACGTTCC
>MFNM01000032.1 GCA_001782085.1 Candidatus Levybacteria bacterium RIFCSPHIGHO2_01_FULL_37_33 | reverse complement strand
TCGCAGATTCAATTGGAAAAGGAGAAGGAAGTGGATAGTTTTAATATTTTAAATTTATTTTTAAATATAAACATCTGGGTGAAAATAATTATATTACTATTAATTTCTATGTATGCCATTCTTTCTTTTGTTATTATCAACCAGGTCAGAGCCATGAATAAAATCATTTATATTCCTTCGTCTTCTAGAATTCTTATGGTAATTTCGGTGATTCACTTATTGCTTTCGATTTCACTTTTTCTAGCAAGTGTTGTTATACTATAAAAAGCTATGCCAGAAGATATAAATATCTCTGTTGCGAAAATTGTTGCCACCCCATCGCAGTCCTCTTGGTCTCAGGCTTATAATGCAGGCAAACTCTTTGCTGTTTTATCCTTACAGAAAGAAACTGAAGAGACAGAAGAAAAAGATTATTTAAATATACTTGGTAAAGATCTCTTGGAAACTTTAGAGCAGGAATTTTTTTCACTTGAAGTAAAAGATTTAGAATCGATTAAAAATTCCGTAGAGACAACAATTAAAAAAATTCCAGAGAACGTAGACTGTTCTTTTGTCATCGGGGCAATTGTGGAATATGTCTTGTATGTTTTTATAAAAGGGGAAGGAACAACTTCTCTAAAAAGAGGGGGAGAATTTGGAATTATTTTAGAATCGGATAAAAATGAGCTAAAAGCTTCATCGGGAATTTTAAAAGAGGCAGACTTAGTAATTCTTCAGACCAAACAGTTCAAAGATATAATCTCTACAAATATTTTAATCTCTGCCTTAGATCATCAACCGCCAAGTGACATAGCAGAAGCTCTAGCACCTATTATCCATAGGCAAGAAAAGGGAGGAGCAGCTGCTATTTTAATTGAATTTAAAAAGAAAGAAGAAAGTCTGATTTCATCCGATACCGAAACTGCCAAACAGCAAACCGATACCACCTCCCAACCAAGAGACTTAAAGAGTCTTACAAATTATTTTTATCCTCTTGCCGATAAGCTTACATTTCCCAAGTTAAAAAACTTAGAACATTCAAGAAAGATGTTTTTAACTATTGCGGCAGTTGTAATACTCATACTAATTCTTACTGTTATTTTTGCTACTCAAGCGCAGAATAATGCAAAGATAGAAGCTGTCTTTAATCAAGTTTACCCGCAGGCTCAAAAAAAATATGACGAGGGCCAAAGCCTTTTAGATTTAAATAAAAATCTTGCAAGAGACAGTTTTACGCAGTCTTTAAAAATTTTGAATGAAAATAAATCAAAATTCCCAAAAGACTCAAAGCAGGAAAAACAGATACTTGCCCTTCTTGAAAAAGTAAATAGAGAGCTTGAAGCTAATTCGCCGGAAAAAATTGCCCAAAATCTTGACAGAAGTAAAATTTCAATTAGCGTTGAGAATGGAAGCGGCCTTGAAGGAACTGCAGGAAAAGCCTCTGATTTTTTAAAAGGGAAAGGATACAATATTGTCTCAACTGCAAATGCAGACAACTATAACTACAAAGGAACGACAATAAAGGTCAAAAGCTCTACTAATGCTTATTTAAATCTTATTAAAAAAGACTTATCTGAAAAATATACTGTCAATAACACATCCTTTGATCTTTCTCAAGATTTTACCGCCGACGCCCTGGTTATTATCGGAAAATAAATTTACTTTTTCCCTCTTATCCTCTATTATTGAACTGAGCAAAGCGAAGTAACTTTGTACTGAGTCTAGTTTACCCCGAGCTTGTCGAACGGGTCGAAGTACTTGTCCTGAGTTTACCGAAGGATCGAACCATCTTGTGCTGAGCGTAGCGAAGTATGAAAATAGTAAATAAAAAGGCCTTTTTTGATTATCAAATCTCAGAGCGGATTGAAGCAGGAATTAACTTAAACGGCGCAGAGGTTAAAGCAATAAGAGGAGGATTCGCAGATTTAAAAGGAAGTTTTGTAAAAATAATCGGGAGCGAAGCTTATCTTATAAATGTCAAGATTTTTCCTTATCAATACGCAAGACCGGAGGGCTATGATGAAAGAAGAACGCGAAAACTACTTCTTCACAAAAAAGAGATAATAGCGTTAAAAGGCAGAACCGAAGGTTCAAATCTAACAATTGTTCCCCTCTCGATTTACACGACTAAAAATTTTATAAAAGTCGAGCTGGGTTTGGGAAAAGGAAAAAGAGAATATCAAAAAAAAGAAGCGAAAAAGAGAAAGGACCTCGAGCGCTCCGTCGAACAGGAACTTTCCTCGGTAGAATAATTGTGGACATTTCAGAAATTAACTGGAATCAAATTGAAGACTATGTTTTCAAATGGTACCCGAGACTTCAGAATATGAATCTAGCTTCGCTATGAAATAAAGATGAGGTTATCACAAGGAAGTATTGGAACAAAGGCCTATGGCATTTATTATCAGTAAGAAATCAACTCTCTGGGGAAAGACAAGAAAGTTATATTATCTAGTCGAAAATTATCGAGATGGTAATAAAATAAAACGAAAAAAGTTACTTAATCTTAATGAGTGTAAAAGCCTTGCTGAGTTTTTTAATAGCACAGAGCAAGAAGAGGCTGAATTATTAAATAGGCTTAATAAATATGAAAAAGAACTGGACGACTTCATTAAATATGGGAAAACACCGCCATTTTCTTTTGGCTCTCCATATAGAATAAGACAACGTCTAGATATGAGCATTGAGCAAGCAAAGGCTGACCTGAAAGAATGCCAAAGCAGGAAGGAAAGAATAAAAAGTTTGATGTAGTACCATAAAAACTTAATTTTAATTAGTATTGTCTGGCACTACAAAATGTATGAGTAGGTAACAATAGACTTAAAAAGGGAACAGCTCGGATACTTTTATGCTTAATGCACGGGCTATTTTATATGCAGTCTTAATTGAGATGTTTCTTCCGCTTTCAATATCCCAAAAATAGGCTCTATGTAAACCTGCTTTTTCTGCGAGTTCTTCTTGGGTCATACCTTTCTTTTTTCTTAATTCTTCAACTCTTTCTCCTAACCTTTTATAAAGAAAGTTGTAATTCATACAACCAAGTATTAGCAGATTGAATGATATTTCTTTACCAGATATATCTTGCTTTTATTTAGTTCATCCTTTATTATTAGGCTAGATTTGCTTGGTATCGTATGGCTTTATCTCAAGAACAAAAAAGAGAATTGAGAAAGAAAAATGAACAGTAAAAAATCAATAATCATCGCTTTAATAATCATTATTGTGGGAGTCGTGGGTTTTTTTGTTTATGACGAACTACAACACAAAAATAGAGTTGCGGTAGCTTACAAAAACCTTGATGTGGCAATGGCAAATCAAATTAAAGCCTCGATTGACTGGTATTATGCAATAAAAGGTGAGTATCCAAGAAATAGTGCTATTTTGGCTGAAGGACTTCCGAAGGACAACAAAGACGATAAAGATGCTGTTGAAAATCTACAAAAATCAATAAGGAACTTGAAAGACTTTAATTACAATATCAGGGGCGATAACCAAGCATATAAATTTACCTATACAGATACAGCAGGTAATAAGCAATCAGTTGAAGGAAACTATAAAGAGGATTTTCATTGAGAGGAGTTTTTTATACAAAATATAGTTTGGAAAAATAAATTAGAAGCTGGTGAAACCATAGAACGTGAGTTTACCCTTGGTGCTTCCTACTTGAAGTGGGGGCTAATTTTTTGGATTGTAATTGGTGTAATTTCACTATTTTTCTTTATTGGTTTTATTATTCTACCTTTAACATTGTTTTACTTCCTTTTCTATGTCAAACGAGCAAACCAATATGCGTTTACCAATAAGCGTGTATTGGTGATGAGAGGTTGGCTTACTACGCACTTAACAAGCATTGATTACGAAAAAATTACCGACATTCATATTAAGCAGGGTTTTATAGAAAAAATTCTTTATAAGACAGGTTCAATGCATTTAGAAACAGCTGGGAATGCAAGTCAGTTAGTTCTGAAACATTTGGAAGACCCGTATGGTCTAAAAAAGGAGTTGGACACTATTAAGAGCAAAAGAACGGAGCACAATACCAACAATAAATCTGATACTTTAACCAACCCACAACAGACCCCAAATTATAAAGAGCTCCACGAACTTGCCGATTTAAAAGATAAGGGGATTATTTCCCAAAAAGAGTTTGATACAAAGAAAAAACAATTATTAGGACTGTAACAATAACAATTATAAAAAATGAGAGGGGGTGATACTGCATGGTTAAAAAACTAATTATTGGTATTATTGGATTTTTTATTCTAATAGGAGTAATCGGAGCAATTGGCGGTAGTAGCAATAAGAACAGCAATCAAGCTACAACTACAACAGGAAGCAATTCTGGAAATACCAACCCTCAGTCAACAGAAGCCCCACAAAAGCAAAAGCAGTGGGTTACAGTTGTTGAGGTAAGCGGAAATGCAAACAAAAATACAGACACATTTGAGCTCAAAGGTGGGAAAACAAAAATCACCTATACCTTTAGCGGAGGTGATGTAATTGTGGGCTCAATTTATGTACTGAAGGAGGGGACTGATTTAATGAAGCAGGGTGGGATACCTGAAGTAACAGTAACAAATGCAGGTACTGACTCTACATTTATTACTAAATCAGCTGGTAATTATTACCTTAGTATTAAGTCAGCCAATGCCAGCTGGACTGTTAAGGTTGAGGAGGAAAGATAGTTACTCTTTTTAATTGTAGGCAGTCTGCACTACTGCCTACCCTAAAGGGTACTAGAGCAATCTTCTCATGAATCCATTTAAAGGTTTATAATGGGATCATGGCTATGTCTGGAGTAAAGATTGAACTAACAGAAAAAGATAAAGAGTTTGCTATTAGGTATGTTGAGGAGTCTGGATTTTATAAGACTAGATTAGCAGATTTTTTGGAAGTGTCCAGACCAACACTCGATAAAATACTTGAGGAAAATCCTGACTTTTTTACATCACTCAAGCGTGCAGACGCAGTTTTTTGTAAAAACTTAATAGATGTAGTAAGGAAAAAGACCCCAACTTTTATATTAAGGACGAAATATAGGGAAGAATTTAATGACACTCTTAAATTTGGTTTTGACCCAGAAGCAGAAATCCAAAGAATAAAAAAAATAATTGATGAGGGAACCACAAAAGAGATTGAGCATCTCGAATAACGATAGATTGCGATAATCTACGACTTGACACGATTTAATATTTGTTATAGAATGTGCTCGTATGGACAAACTACTTCAAGAAAAACTTAGACTGCTTAAAGTTGATGTCCTCTCTATTCTCCATATACTTGCGGTAACGGACTCTATCGCTTTGGAGTTAAACGAAATCTCCGACTCTACTAGCACATCTGAATCAGATCTAAGAGGAATAATCAGTACCTTAAGGAGAATGAAGGTTGGCGAAGAATCTTTTATAACACCCGCAGGTAGAGATAGTGACGGAAGGCTTAGATGGAAGATAAATGAAGCAATCGTAAGCAAAAAAGAATTAGCTATATTTTTAGAAGAAGAAATATTAGGTAAAGAATATAAAAAATAGTACGGATATTTCGGTTTAAAGATTGTAGAAATACTCTGCTTTTCACGAAGTATTGGTGGTAATTCCAACATGCAATGCAATGCGTGTCAGCAATTCCAATTGCGTGTTGGATATGACTCAAAAACTAATCACAATTGAATATGCAAGAGAAAAGCTAGGAGAAAGAGGACAGAAAATGACAGATCAACAAGTTTCCGATCTTTTAAA
>MFNM01000031.1 GCA_001782085.1 Candidatus Levybacteria bacterium RIFCSPHIGHO2_01_FULL_37_33 | reverse complement strand
TTCTTATAGTTCCGGACGGAATAAAGCCTTCGGAAAAGCCTTCTATAAGAAGGGAAGTTTATCTTGTTCAAGGTCCGGTATCTGTATCATCCGCCGGGTTTGCATGGCCTGTTCGGGGATATGTAAGTCAATTTGCATCATGGTATCATATGGCAATCGATATTATCTCTCCTGTTGGAACTCCTATAGTTTCTGCCCAAAGCGGAAGAGTAGTTAAGATTTCTACAGGATCTTGGGATGGAGGTTATGGAAATAACGTAGTGATTGATAACGGAGCAGGATATCAAACTCTTTATGCCCACATGTCTAACGTCAATGTATCAATCGGTCAGGACGTTGTTTCGGGCAAAACTGTTATTGGAGGAGTTGGGAATACGGGAAGAAGTACAGGTGCCCATGTCCATCTTGAGATTATTAAGAATGGTGTTCGAGTCAACCCACTTCCATATCTTCAGTAGGCTTTCCGAACATAATTGATTGAAGGATTCGATCAACAGTTTTTTGATCAGCAGGATGTGCCTTCGGTTTTGCCATCTTTAAAAACTCCTCAAACTTTTGTCTTAAGTGGGAAAGATTTACTCCTTTTGATTTTTCTAAAACACCCATTAACTCATTGAATATCTCTAAATTTGTAAAAAAATCATCATTTCTATTCTGACGATTTAAATTATCAACGTACCCGTAAAAGGGATCAATGTCTACGAGATAGATTCTTCTATCGCTTTTGCCCGGTGCGCTACCGAATAAATATTGATTAATACCTATGTCCGATAAAAAATAACCGCCGTTTTGATATTTATCAATATGATATTTCAATAGAGAAGAAACAAATGTTCTAATAGTTTCATCATCAATATCCGCAACTTCTAACCCGACACCTGCAACTTTATCAACCACAAGATAAGCCGCATTTGCTCCTTCAATTGGCGTAGGACCTAATACAATATCACATCTTGGAACCGCAATTCCGCAATTCATTTCGAGCTCGGCATGGAGGGATCTTGCTATCTTTAGATCATCAACCGGAGGAGCACCACCTTGAATTTCCGGCCGAACAATATATTCACTATTTTCAGGAGTAAACAAAATTGAATTATTTCCATTAGGCAATCGTCTTAGCTTTTCTCTAAATGGAGTTCTTTCGTAAAGTTCTTTCATAGGAGATAGATTATATATGAATTGTGAGTAACTTGTCAACTATAGGATTATTGTTGCTTTATCTGTTTTTTGTTAAAATAGCCAGAAGGGCCGTTAGTATAGTGGTAATACACCGCATTCGCATTGCAGAAACGGGAGTTCGATTCTCCCACGGTCCACCATGCAAGCAAGGGCCCGAAGTTTAAATGGTTGAACATCTGGCTGGCAGCTAGAGGGTAGCGGGTTCGATCCCCGTCGGGTCCACACTTCGACGCGCTTCGCTTGCTCAGTGCAAGCAAACGCGTGAAGAAATGGTTCTAAGAGATGAGAAGTTTACCCTGAGCGAAGTCGAAGGGAATCTCTTCCGGTCCACCAAGTCTGACTTGGTCCACTAGTAATTCGCTACTTGCTATTTTGTTTTTGACAATATATAATCACTTTGAAACATAGGGAAAAACCTCGACTGTCTTCTCTGGTTCCAGATAAGAAGAAAAGGGAATCCCAAGAAAAATGGAATTCAGAGAGGAGGTGAGACTTCGTAACATTTCACAATTAACCATTAACAGTTAACTGTTAAATTGTTGATTGTTGATAGTTCGCATAGCGATGGCATTTCAAGATCAAACATTAGTTTGTAAGGATTGCGGAAAGGAATTTGTCTGGACTGCATCCGAGCAAGAATTTTATAAACAAAAAGGATTTGAAAACGCACCAGTTAGGTGTCCTGATTGCAGGGCCCTTAAAAAGTCAAGAATGAACGAGGACAGGGGAGAACGCCAGTCCTTTGAAATTACTTGTGCAGAGTGCGGTAAAAAAGATACTGTTCCTTTTAAACCTTCTGGAGACAGACCTGTTTTGTGCAGAGACTGTTTTAGAAAAAAGCAAAACAGATAATTATTATCTCGAAGATTTAGTTGCTTCTATGGGTGGAGGAATTTTAACCGGAGGATTCTGCGGCGGAAGCTGAGACTGCGGAGAACTTATACCAAGGGGCTGCTCAGAACTTGGAGCTGGACCTGATGCCGTAGGAGAGCCGGCGATTCTTTTTTTCAGATCTTCTATTTCTTTTGAGATTCTGTCAAGATTTGGTTTATCATTTGCCGTGAGCCGCCTTACTATCTCATACTGAGCTAAAGCATTGTTAAGATCTGCTTTTTCCTGCAGGGCATGGCCCAAATTATAATAAGCATTTGCAAAATCCGGTTTTAAGGCCGCCGCAATTTGGAATTGTCTAATTGCATTATCCCATTGGCCTAACTGATAATACACTCCTCCTAAATTTATGTATTCCTGCGGATTATTCGGATCAAGAGCAATTGCCTGCTGGTTTGCCAAAATTGCAAAATTGTCGGCATTTTGACCAAACCCGATTAAATTTTTATAAATAAAGGAAAGATTCTGCCAGTTAAGCATAGTCTGGGGAGCATAATTGACTGCAGCTCGTCCTGCATTTATTGACTGCTGAATCAGTGTGAATATTGTTTGCTGGGTTTGGGCGCTTGGCGATGAGCCGGCCGGCTGTTGTGAAGCCAAAGAATTGGCAAGAGCAAAATTTAATTGAGATGAATATCTATAATACTCGTCTCTATATGGGAAAATTCTTATTGCGTCTACCTGCTTTTGATAAGCTAGCTGATTATTTTTTTGAGAAACCGCTATGCGAGATTCTCTATAGGCAATATCGGAAACTACATATTTTACCCCGAAATAACCAATAAGACCAATCAGAATTAAAATAAGAACCAATATTATTGAAGGGAGCACAGGCTTTTTATGTCTTCCTGGAGATTCCGCAAAAGCAATCAAGCCTTTTTGAAGAGCAACAAGCTGAATTTCTACATCATAGAAACCCTGCGATTCTCCTTTTGCAGATGTTCCCACGAGGGCGGAAATAATACCAAGAAGAATAAAGAAAATGGCCAATACCAAAAAGGAAAAGGGAACCAATAAGCTGGCTATAATAGGAATTAGAAAAAGAAAAAAAATGGATTTAACTCTGAATATCCTATATAGAAGAAATATAAACAGTAAAATACCTAAAATACCGGTTGTTGCTAAAAGTTCAAGGATAAAGCTTGATGATCTAGGAAAAGGTAAAGCCCAAAGATCTTGATTTTGGTTGAAGGCCGGTTGTTTAAATCTCGTAAAATCTGTTATATATGTTCCATAGCCTGAACCAAACAAAAACCCCTGGAAGACTCTTCCCGTGTCCTGGGAAATTGCCGCAAAAGCCGTTTGGAATCCTGTCTCAAAGGGAAGTATCAGAAGACCGCCGTTTTGAGGTGGTGTTTTGAAAAGAAGATAAGAAGATATTAGAAGTCCAACTATTATAGCTACTGTACCTACTGCAAAAGGAACTGGGTTGCCTTTTTTCTCGAGACCTTCGGAGTCAACATAAGTTACATTCGCAGGGTCTTCGGGTTTTCCTTTTGAAATAAGCGGCCATGCAAGATAAACAGCAAGAGGAAGAACAAACAAGAGATACAAAGCTTGATCAAGAAGCGATCCGAAAGGATTGAAGGTTTGGAATTTAGCAAAAGAAAAAGGAAGAATGTAAATTTTTAAGAACGATAAAAGGGACAAAATAGAAACAATACAGGCTCCCGTAAGAAGAGAAGTAACTAAAAGAAGTGCAGAATTTTTATCTTTTGCCGTATTTACAATAGCAAAAAAGGCCAGAACGGAAAAAAGAAATGGCACAAAAGAGATAAGAGCATCGGCTCGGTTAACTGCAAAAACAGAAGAAACAAGAAGGGAAAGTGTAAAAAGCAAAATAGGCAAATCAAAAGGTGTTCGTCTTAATATTACTTGACCTTGCAGTAATGATTTTACTGCGAATAAAATTAAAATAATAAAAACTACTCCACCTAAAAGAATTTGTTTGGGAAGAACAAATGCGTCTGTTGTTAAAGTCAAAAGGAAAAATGGAAAAATCAAAAGAAGAAGCCCTAAGAGAAACAAAGACGCGTTTTCTAAATAAGATGCAATTTCTGTTTTTGACTCATCCATATTATTTTAATCTAACAGTATTGATAATATAATGTCAAGAACAATTAGCAACTAATTAATAATGAGCCAGTTAAAGGAAATGCTCTTATTCAAAGAGGTATTAACGCCAACGGTAAAAGAAACGCCCGGAACCTGTCTTAATAAATAAAGAATTACGTTTCCCGTATCAATCCTTGGAGTTATGTAAATCAGTGATTTTTCCGTAATTAAACTATTATTAATAGTCAGCTCTTTTTGGTATGCCGAAATGGTTGCTATTCCGGCAGAACCTGTTGCAGTTATTTCTATTGCAGAAATAGCAAGCGCAGGCTTTGTGATATTTAGATTCAGTTTGCTGAAAGTTCCGCTACCTGAAGCAACTAAATCTCCAAATTTATTAATAGAGAGAATAGAAGAACCTGTTGAATTTTTTACAACAAGTTTAGAATTATCCGATTCAGTTCCAAGATCAAGAATCAGATCTTGATTTGGAATAGGTGCGATTATACCGGATGCAAGTTTTCCCCAAACCGTAACATTTTTTGCAAACTCCGCATTTCCCGAAACTTTTAAGTTTCCGTCTATATCAATATATATCAAACCACTTAAAAAGGATACCCCTCCTTGCTTAAGGGGTTGTATTTCAAGATCGTGTCCCAAAACATTTATCGAGTTGTCTGCGAGGATTAGATTTGTGCCAATCGACAACTGTCCTGCTACGGATATATCCGTCACAGATGATGGACCAAGCGCAATAAGGCCTTGAGCAAAACTTGCGGTTGTTGCATTTAAATTATCTATATAAACAAATTGTGAAGAGAGGGTAGAGATGTCAATATAATCGGAGATAGGAGAGTTACCTTCTATTTCATCTGCAATTATTTTTTTGGCTCTTAAAGTTCCGCTGACCGATGCTTCCGATGAGAAAAGAGAGCCGCTAAAGCTTGCGTTTCCATTACTATCTATAGTAGCAACAGCGCTTCCTGAAGAGTTTTGAATAACAAATGAAGAACCTTCACTTGAACTAAGCTTAACAGTTAAATTTCCTTGTGCAAGGGGGCTTATAACATTTGTATGGATTTCCTCTATGCTTGCAATCGGAGAAATAATATTTGTTTGATTTTTACTCAATACGTCCTCAATTGCCGCAGTTAAATAATCTTTTAGACTTTTTCCTCCTATCAAAACTTCACTGGAAGTTACATTTAGAGAATCAACAGTTATATCTCTGGCTTTTATAATCCCGGCGCTTAAATTATCAACAATTAAATTATGAGCGAAGAGACTATTTATATTTATATTACTAATCCCGGAAAGCACATCGTCCTTTGCTTTCTGTAAAGCTGATACTAACGGAGGGTTGGGATCGTAATAGCCGATATTTAAAAGAATAAGTATTTTTCCTGTGCAGATCTTGTTTGAGGTAATCAGCCCAAAATTCTCCGACGAATAAGAAGTTGTGCAGTCAGAAGAGTCAAAAGATTCAAGCGCCCTTCCTATCATAGCTGTTGGTTTTATTGCTTTTGCCGAAACACCGGGAATAGTAGAGGAGGTGAGTAAATCTCCCGATTTGATATCGCCGTTTATATTCGATACTTTTGTCAAGACTTCTCCAACCAAACCAACAGGTACGGATCTTTCTCCTAAATTTTCCCCTCCTAAGAAGCTTGGATGTTCGGATGCAACCCCAACTATATTTTGATTAGAATCGGTACAGGGACTAGTAAGACCGTTTGAATTTATGCAAACAACAGATCCGTATTCTATTTTTTGATTTTCATCCTTTTTTAGGTATTCTGCAAAATCGGCAATTCCATTTGTTTGAAAAGTTACTCCGTTTGAATCATTTCCTTTAATTACGCCCACAATTCCTATTCCCGACTGTTCAAAAGCGACCCATTTATTTGTTGCGCTTGTTGTAGAAGATGAATTTCCTAGTTTTACAATAAGACCTGAAGAGTTTGCTCCACTGTCTTTGTTAAATATTTGTGCAGCTGCGGTTGCAGCTTGAGAATCCTGGATATCTAATCTGAAGTTAGGATTTGCCGTTCCTATTCCTACATTTCCTCCTGTTTGATTCCACCAGTTTGTCATAGTTGGAAGCTGTGCCCAGGAAAGAGTTCCGGACCCGTTTGTCTGTAGAAAATACCCATTTGCCTGACCGGAATTTGGCCAAGTGTATTTTATACCGCTAAATGTTGTAACTGCAGATGGACTGGATAAGTTAAGATTTCCCGAAATTTTTAGATCTCCATTTGAAGACAGTGTATTAAGAGCTGAAAAAAACCGGATGTCTCCCGAAGAAGCAGATTGTATCGTGAAGAGTCCTTTTCCGGCCGTTGTTAACGATAGATTAGAGCTCTGTGAGGCAGTAGAGATAATTGGATTTATTCCCGATAGAATAAAGTCTCCGTCTATTGTGGTATTTCCGAGGTTATCAACCGTGAACTTAGCAATTCCGCTTGAAGAGGCGCTAATGAGAGGGCCTATATCGTTTTGATTGATAGTTAAAGCCGATTGACCACTTGAGGTAGCTAAAATACTTAATAAATCATCTATCTCAACGCTTCCAACCGCTGTCTGTATGTTGTTATTGTTTGTGCTATTTTGTATTGGTTTTTGAAAATCTATTTTTCCCAAGCCATCCGGGTTCAGCTCTATATTCGTATTGCTTCCCAAAGCCGTAGTAAGGGTTAAAACATTACCGGATATAATAAATTGGCTGTCTAATGTTTGAAATATATGGGCAGTTTCTCCTCCAATAGAAAGATTACCGGATGAATCCAAGGCTAAAACAACGTTTGACGAGGTTCCATCTGTTATTATACCCAGGCCTCTAAGTTTTTGAGCATTGCTTGCCAAAGATACGTTTGAAATTTGCCTGCGCGGAAAAAGCTCGTCTGTTTGCCCGATTGTTATACCAAGCCAAAGAGAAGGATAGGTAAGGAAAATGCTTTGAGGAATTTGAGTTTTGTCTCCCAAAGTCACAGAAAATTCTCCATTCTGATTGGGCTTTATACTTTCTACGCCCTGCCATAAAAGAGAAGATCCGGAAGCTTGAGGATCACTATATATTAAAAATCTTACCGGCGTTTCATTTGTGATTGGATTGCCGAAGGAATCTGTAAGCTTATCCTTAAAGGTTAAAACCCGTGGGGAAGCAAATGTCAGATCGCCCAAGACTCCTTTTTTAAAATTGCTATCTTGGAAAAATTTTTGGTATGTTCCAAACCCAATCATAGATAAAAATACAATAAGGAGGGAAAAATGTAGATAGTGGGCTACTGGATGAGTTCGATATTTTAAGTACCATTTTGGTCTATTATGCAAAATCAAATAAGCTGCTTTTTTCGGCAGTGAAAAATATTTTGTAGATACAGCAAATGGAGCATAGAATGATTTTTTTATATTCGGAATTGCCCAAACTGCATCAGAGGCTGTTGAAATCTTCACAAAATTATCTTTAAAAACCGGTCTTTTTTTAATTATCCAAAAAGCATATTCAAACTGGCCAAAACCTGAAGCTAGACTTTTAATCAAAAAATCGATAGAGGTGTCTGCAAGTCTTATAGATTTTTGAACAATTCTTACGGGAGGAAGCTTCGAATATCTAAAATCTTTGTTTTCCTTTTCTAAAGCTTTAGGCTCTTGGGATTTTTTGTCTTTAAGAGGATATACAAAAAATCCCTGAGGGTAAGCAACTTGTTTAGTATTTAAAGCTTTAAAAACTTGATCATTTTCTATAATTTTTTCTTTTGTAGCCCAGCGCACGAAATTTCTAACTGAGGAAAGCTTTCTATTGATTGTTAAGGGAGAAAATCCTTGAGAGAGCAGTCTTTTTTTATACTCTTCTATAATCTCAGGGTTTATTCTACTAAAAATATTTTGATCTTTTATTTCCCATGCTTCGTTTACGCTTGTAACCACTTGCGTCCAGGCTAAGAATTGTTTTACATCGATTAGGTAATTTTTTATCGTGACTGGGGATGAGCCAGCCGAGTACAAGTGGTTTTTAAATTTATTAAGATGCCAATTGTCTTCGTCTCTTTCTTTTGAAATAGGTTTTTCCAGCGGAACTGCTTCTATATAACTTCCCTCTTTTAAAAAAAGGAAAAATTTTCGAATTGAAGAGATTCGTCTATCCAAAGAGGAGAGAGCAATTCTATCAGCATTCGATTTTCTAAAGTGTTCTATAACATCTGCGGTAATCAATCGGGGATCAAATTTATTTGAATAATTACTTTCGACCCAATTTATAAAAAATCTTATATCGGAAGTATAATTTTTAACCGTAGACTTAGAAGACGGTTTTTTTTGCGAGGTTAAATAGTCCTTAAATAGACTTAAAAAATTCATTTTTGATTTATGATATAAATTTTGTGAAAATTATCAGTTTGCCTCGAAATTATACTAGTTATACTGATTATTTAGTAAATATAACTTATAAAACTAGAATAAGTAAAAAGACAATGGTTTGTCAATAACCCAGAGTAAGTAGATATTGATAGCATTTGTTATGTTTTGTAGCACTGAACCGGTTAGATTGGGTCCGTGAAAATGGACGAAAAAAATATGAAACACTGTTTTTACTTTAATGTTCAATTAATATTCGTATTATTCAGTATTGGGGATATATATTTTTATATATCATTGTATATCATTTTCAATAATTCTCTAGCTGCTATAGTTTGATACTATTTTAAAAGCGCTCTCAGTTTTTTGCCATTTCCCCTTTTTTTTACTTATATTTTTCCCTTTTTACCTGATACCAACCCCTTTACTAGAGGATTTTTATTAGCAGAACATAGAAGAAAGTGATAGGCTTTTTCAATTTATCGATTGGACTGTAAATAAAGGAAGAATATAATGACGTATACTTTTTTCCGGCTTAAATAACCAGTTCTAGTGGGTTTTAGATCTATTCTTGATAAATATAATAATAAATCCGGCGATTGTCAATATAGCAAGTATTTTAATAGGAATTGTTATAAACCTAAATTCTCTATAAAGACTTGTTGAATCGTCGTAGTTGAGATACAATTTTGCAGTATATATTCCCAATAGAAACTTCTCCTGCCAAACAACATCGTCTTTTAAGATCTCCAAAGTGCTCTTTCCTAGAATATTAGCTGGTTTAATATCTATCTTTCCGACAGTTTGCCCAAAAATATTATCAATAATAATATATCCGGAAGTAGTTATAAAATTCTTTCCGATATTTTCAATTTTAAGATTGAATTTAACCGGTCCCTGCGAAACAAAAACTGAGGTTGAAAAATCTCTTATCAGAGCTTTGTATTGGTTCGTGCCTATGGAAACAAGAACATTCGTACCTATTCCTTCGATGATTCTAGAGTAATTGGAATCGAGCTTTTCTTGACTTTGAGTAAGAAAAACAATGGAAAAATAGTGGTCTGCTTGTTCTTCTTCCTGCGGGAGATCGATCAAAATCGTTAAATTTTTTTCTTGCTTGGGCGAAAGGATAATTTTTGATATAGCTTGATTATCTTCCAGGACCTTTATTCTTTGCAAAAAGTTAAAATTTTTAGAGGTATAATCTGAGTATAAAAGATATTTAATCTGGCCAGAATTCTTTTCACTGGCCACGAATGGTTTTAATATATAACCCAACTCAATAGGATTATCGGATAAATTCTTAATTCTAATTCCAGTTTTCACAAGCGCGGGTGGACTTGCCTTGATCTTTATTATTCCAGGGTTAATCTCAAGAGAATAACCGTCTGCATCGGCAATCTTAGGCAACATAACAAAAACTGTGAAAACAGCCGCTATTATTAATATTTTTACTCCTAAATTCCTCATTTATAAAGCCGGTACTGCGATAAAAGTAATCGTGTTGGAATAATTACTTCTAGCTTGGGTGCCCGATATATTGACTTTAAATTTTATCTGCGCTTTTTTATAATCAATCCCATTGAGAATTGACCGAAATGGCTCCGATTTTGAATCATTTGCAAACTGCTTAAAAGAATTTTCTATCAAAAAATCTTTTGAACAGGGTGGAGCTTCTATCTCGCATCTATAGCCAAATCCAAAAGATAAATTGCCAGACCATTGAGCCGAAGAGGTTTCAGAGCAGGTGCCATTATCACAGGTTGTATCCGGTATTGAATTATTATTAACATCACTTAGCTCCCGATTTGCAAATGCAAAAACAGAATAGCCTCTTGAGGAGCCTTTTGAAATAACAAGATCGATTGTTCTATAAACAGGGTTCGTTGGAGTAAGCGGTCCGTAATCGATTATGTTGCTTGAAATAGAAAAAGAAAAAGGCTGGGAATGGGAATCATTCCCATAAGCGGTTTTATTCCCTGGGTCTTTAGGATTGGTTAAGGTTTTTTCTTCGATGTCTCCCCCCTGTATCGTATATATCTGGTTTGATATTGTTTGAGCGGCTATTCTTTGGCTTAATAGAAATGGATAAATTGTTAAAAAAATCAGAACTAAAGCCGTTTTTAAATAACTTGAGGTTATTTTCATAAAGCGGTTATTCTTCTTCGCGAAGTTTTTCGGTTTCTTCAACCACATCGGACAGCTTTTCTAAATCTTCCCTGCTCAGCTTTTTTCCCTCTTTTTTTATAACGTCTTTTACATCCTTTTTTATAGTTTCAATTGTCTCTTCTTGCTCACCACTTTTCTTATATTCCCTGCCGAAGAAAAAGGCAAGGGGAGAAATCAGTATTATGGATCCTAATCTAATAAAGTTTCCAACTACATCTCCTTTGATTGCCTCCGGCATAAAAGTAAGAACTATGCCGATTGCAAATGCAATTATTGTGTACGGCTCAAAAACGAAAACAAGGGCAAAAACCACAAAATATAAAAGAAAAAAGAATCCGGAGGATAGCCCGCCTGTAGAAAATACGAATAGAAGTATAATTGTGTTTAAAACAAACATTCCCAAAGGACCGCCCAGAGATATCTGTTTTCCTTTTTTCGTTTGAGCAAGCGAGCTTACTATATAAATAACTATCAAGAAACCTATTATCGGAAGAGTATAGGAAGAAAGAGGACTTGCCTGCCATAAAAACACAAGAGCAAAAGAAAAAAGCAAAAGAAAAGATTGTAGCAGAACTCTCATACTTCGAATTCCTCAGTATGACCCTGAGTTTGTCGAATGGGTCATATTGCAATCGTATAGAATCCCCGGTTAAAAAGCAAGAAGACCTTACTCTTGATTTACTATTTACTTAGCAATATAATGCCAGAAGCAATAATATGGGAGGTTTAGAATCAAGACCAACGAGCCCAGCAAATACAAATGCTTCAGAATATAGAAGGAATTTTGGGACAGCATTAACAATGTTGATAGAAAAACGCGGCTATATAAGTATATTCCGCTTTAAAACCGCTATTGAACAGGAGACGAATAGATCCTGCGGGCACTCATATGGATGGGCGAGAGGAGAAGAGATTCCGACTGCTGAAAGCATGTCTATTATTCTAAGAATCTTAAAACCTGAAGGCGAAGATTTAGATCAGCTAATAAATCCGTGGGGAAGATTACTAGAGACAGAATTAACTGGTACAGGCCATCTTAAATCTGGAAGCGAGAGCGCATTAAAAACCTCTAAGGCAATTAGAAAAGAGTCTAATAATCCTTTAGGGAGATGGGTTGAAACAGCAGCAGACGATCTTAAAATTACAATGAGAGAGTTATCCGCAAGATTAGGATTTTCTTATGTCCCATTTTTAGAATGGAGAAGGAAAGGTATTCCAACTTTGGATCACATAAGCTTTCTTTTAGAAAAAGTGGATGAAAGACTCAGTTTGTCCGAAGAACAGGAAGAAAGCTTAAGAGATGCAATAGCAAAAACAATTGAAGAGGCATATAAAAAGGGTCAGGAAATCTGTCCGGCAGCTCCGCATGAGTTGGTAAAAATAGCGCAAAGGCAAACAATTCAATGTGTAACATATACGGGAGGACAGGCAGGAAAGGAACTTGGCAATATAACAAGAGAAAGGATAAGACAAATAAGAAGGGAGCTGGGAATTTCAAATACTCTTTTGATAGAAACTGATATGGAGAAGATTAAAAAATACATGAGAATGAGTCCTGGTGAAAAAAGAGAATTTAGAAAGCATGTTCGAGGCTCATAAATTCCTCATTTTGTGCTATACTCCTTTTATGCCTAAGACGAAGCGAGAAAATCAAATTACTAAGTATAATCCGCAAGAAATTGAACCCAAGTGGCAGAAAAAATGGGAAGAAAATAAAATTTATCATCCGGATTTGGATAAAGCCAATAGACCTTTTTATAACTTAATGATGTTTCCTTATCCTTCGGCTGAAGGAATGCATGTTGGAAATATGTACGCGTTTACCGGCTCTGATATATACGGGCGGTTTAAAAGAATGCAGGGTTTTGATGTCTTTGAGCCGATTGGTTTGGATGGTTTTGGAATCCATTCTGAAAATTACGCGCTTAAAGTCGGCCGGCATCCAAAAGAGCAGGCGAAAATTAGCGAGGAGAATTTTTATAGACAGCTTCATGCAATCGGAAACGGATTTGATTGGTCGGCAAAACTTGAAACTTATGACCCGCAATATTATAAGTGGACGCAGTGGATTTTTATTCAGCTTTTTAAAAAAGGTTTAGCCTATCGCAGGAAAGCTTCGGTTAATTTCTGTCCGTCTGACAAGACAGTTCTTGCTGATGAGCAGGTAATTGCGGGCAAGTGTGAGAGATGCGGTTCGGAAGTTGTGAAAAAAGATCTTGAGCAATGGTTTTTCAAGATTACCGACTACGCAGAGAGGTTGCTAAACAACATTGAAAGCCTTGATTGGACAGAAAAAGTTAAAATTGCGCAAAGACAATGGATCGGAAGATCTGAGGGAGCGATCGTTAAATTCAAAATTCAAAATTCCAAATCTCAAATAGAGATATTCACGACTAGGCCAGATACTTTGTTTGGGGCGACTTTTATGGTTTTGGCTCCGGAAAATCCAATTTCTAAAGAAATCGCAAAGAAAAATAAAAAAGTTGAGGAATATATCCAAAAGTCTCAAACTAGAACAGAGCAGGAAAGAATTGCCGAGGGGAAGGATAAGACGGGAATTGACACGGGACTTTTTGCTATAAATCCGGTCAATAACAAAGAAATTCCGGTTTGGGTAGCAGATTATGTAGTGATGGGATATGGGACAGGAGCTATTATGGCAGTTCCTGCTCACGATAAGCGCGATTTTGAATTTGCGAAAAAGTATAAACTACCTATTAAGACTGTCATCCTGAGCAAAAGCGAAGGATCTGAAGATTCTTCGGCAAAACCTCAGAATGACAATCCCAAGGAAGCCTATGTTGGTGAAAGCAAGATTGTAAATTCGGGAGAATGGAATGGTTTAGCTGTTCCAAAAGAAATAGGAAAAGTTATCGACTGGCTTGAAAGGAAAAAAATTGGGAAAAGGCAAGTTCATTATCATCTTCGGGATTGGTTGATTTCAAGACAGCGTTATTGGGGACCACCGATTCCCATGATCTGTTGTGAAAAATGCGATTGGCAGCCGATTGCCGAGAAAGATTTGCCCGTGCTTTTGCCTGATGTTAAAGATTGGAAGCCAAAAGGTGGTGGGGAGTCGCCTTTGGCAAGCATTGAAAGTTTTGTAAAAACAAAATGCCCTAGCTGTGGCGGATCGGCAAAGAGAGAGACTGATGTATCAGACACTTTTTTAGACAGCGCTTGGTATTTTTTTAGATACACCTCAACTGATGACAAAACCTGCGTATGGAGACCCGAGAGAGTAAAGAAGTGGTTGCCGGTCAGCATGTATATCGGAGGAGCGGAACATTCGGTTCTTCATCTTTTATACTCAAGGTTTATCACTATGGTTTTTAAAGATCTTGGGTTAATTTTTTTTGAAGAACCATACGCCAAGTTCCGTGCGCATGGGCTTTTGATTAGAGAAGGAGCAAAGATGAGCAAAAGCCGCGGAAATGTGGTCGTACCGGATGAGTATATCAAAAAATTCGGCGCAGATACTCTAAGATTGTACTTAATGTTTCTAGGCCCTTTTACCCAAGGAGGAGACTTTTACGATATGGGAATTGAGGGAATGCACCGCTTCGTAAAAAGGATTTGGAACCTTTTTACTCGAATTTCCAATTCCAAATTTCCAATTTCCAATGAGTCGCAGAGGGTGATGCATAAGACTATTAAAAAAGTGACCGAGGATATCCAAAATTTACGATACAATACGGCAATCGCAAGTCTCATGGAATATTATAACTTTCTATCCAAACAAAAATCAGTTTCGAAAGAAGAGATTAAAACCATCCTGCTTTTACTTGCACCCTTTGCGCCGCATATTACAGAAGAACTTTATCAAAGATTTAAGAATAAATCGAATAAGTCCATCCATACACATTCTTGGCCTGATTATGACTTAAGATATTTAGAGGAAAAAGAAGTGACAATTGCAATTCAAGTAAATGGAAAATTAAGGGATACTTTAAGTATATCTTTTGAGAAAATAGAAGATCAGCAGATAGTGGAGAAGATTGCCAAAAAAAGTCAGAAAATTAAAAAGTACCTTACCAATAGGAAGATTAAAAAAGTCGTCTATGTAAAAGGTAGGGTAATAAACTTCGTTGTAATCTGATGGATATTGAAGAACTAATTAATCGATATCTTCCATTGGCAAGAAGACACTGGTTGCCTCTAGTTCTTGGAATAACAGGGTTGATACTTTTAGGTTATGGTTTGATAGGGTTATTTGCGTCATCATCAGATTCGAAAGACATAATCTTTGAAAAAGCAGATTCCCGTGAAAGCTCCAGCCCGAGCGCTAGTTTAGTAGTCGATGTTGAGGGAGCAGTAGTTTCTCCCGGAGTTTATAATTTGCCTAAAGATTCTCGGGTTAAAGATGCACTTATTGCAAGCGGAGGAGTTTCTGCACAGGGAGATAGGCTTTGGGTAGCAAAAAACTTAAATCTGGCTCTTAAAATAATCGACGGAGCAAAAATTTACATTCCTTTTGAAGGGGAGAAACAAAGCAGTCCTGCAGTATCCGGTTCTACAGGAGGCAGTTCTACGGTAGGAATTGGAGAATCTATCAATATAAATTCGGCGTCTGAGAAAGAACTTGACGCATTACCCGGGGTCGGTCCGGTGACCGCTCAAAAAATAATAGACAATCGGCCTTATCAAACATTGCAGGAATTGGTTTCAAAAAAAGTTGTAAGCAGTAAAGTATTTGATAACATAAAGGATAAAGTAACGCTTTATTGAATGAAGATTGCCGCAATAGCCTCTGTTTTTCTCCTGTTTCTTGGCGTTCGAGTATTTTTGTATTACCAAAATCAGCCTCAATTCACAGAAGGACAGTTGGTTAGTTTTAAAACAGAACTTCCCACCGAGCCTAAGATTAGCAATCGACAAAGCTTGTCTGCTAATTTAGGAAATAGGAGAGTATTCATTATTACTTCTTCCTGGCCTCAATATCATTATCAGGATAATCTAAAAATATCTGGCAAATTAGAATCCAGAGTGCTAAAAGATGGAACAAAAATTTTCGTTCTATTCTTTCCTAAAATAGAAAAACAAAAAAGCAACAATTTTCTGGGAGTTATAGTTGGGATCCGGCAAAAGTTTATTACGATATTTAACAAAGCTCTTCCTTCAAACTATTCTGCACTTCTTTTAGGAATAACTTTTGGTATCAAAGAAAAAATGACAGACAATTTTCTTAATGAACTTCGAATAACGGGAGTTCTTCATGTTATTGCCGCATCCGGGATGAACGTAACGCTCTTCGGCGGTTTTATTAGCGCAATATTCAGCTTCTTCCTTAAACGGCAATTGGCACTTTTTTTCAGTATCTTTGGTATTCTTATTTATGTAGTTTTGGCAGGATTTGAAGCATCAATAATAAGAGCCGCTATAATGGGCATCCTGGTATTTTCTGCGCAAATTTTAGGCCGCCAGAGGCTTTCATCGTACGGTTTAATACTTGCCGGATACTTCATGGTTCTTTTAAGTCCAGACACAATTTTTGATATCGGTTTTCAGCTTTCTTTTGTTGCAACCGCAGGACTTTTATACATTCGGCCTATTTTTTATTCTTCGGAGCCTATCAAACGAATTTTGGGTAATTCTTTGGTCGGAGAAGATATTGCTACGACAATTTCTGCACAGGCTGCAGCTTTACCAATACTCCTTGCCAATTTTGGAATCTACTCTATTTGGTCGATAGTTGTAAATGCTTTAGTTTTGTGGACAGTTCCAATTTTGATGGTTATAGGCGGAGTCGGCGGGGTATTGGGATTATTTTTTGATTTAGCCGGTAAATCGGTTATTTTTCTTTCATTTCCTTTTATCTTATATTTTGAAAAAATTATAGATGTCTTTTCGAATTTTGGCGGGATTTTAAAAATAGAAAATCTTTCGTGGCAGATAGTTTGCGGATATTACTTGTTGTTGGGAGTTGTGGTTTATAAACTGAAAAATTTTAAAATATGAAAAAATATTTTGGAGTTTTTATTCTTATTCTGGTTTTTTTAGGCGGGATAGTTTTTTATCAGTATTCAAAATTTAACGATAACAAACTTCATATAGTTTTTTGCGATGTAGGACAAGGGGATGGAATTTTTATCAGGACAGCCTCTGGTAAAAATTTCTTAATAGACGCAGGACCCGATGATAAAATTATCGGCTGTCTTGAAAACCATATGCCTTTTTGGGAGAGAAACATATCTGTCGCTTTTTTAAGCCATCCGCATTTGGATCATTTCGCCGGATTCAATTACGTTTTTAAAAGATACAATCTGTTATCTTTTGCTACTGAAGATTTAAATAATAAGAGCGCAAGCTTCCAGGGACTTTTAACTCAGCTAAATGATAAAAAACTTAGGATCCAATATCTTTATTCCGGAGATTCTTTTAAAATAAAAGATGGTACTAAATTTTCGGTTTTAGCGCCTACAAAAGACTTTATTGACAAGACGAGTCCGAATGGGCAAATCGGGGAAAATGGGGAGTTTGCATCATTGATTATTATGGTGTCATACGGTTCTTTTACGGCTCTTTTTACAGGTGATAGTCAGGCTTCTGAGTTAAATCAGGCAATTTCGGATAATTCTATTGCCGGCACAAAAATTTTAGAAGTGCCTCATCACGGTTCAAAAACCGGCTTGCGTATTGAGATATTAGATAGATTAAGACCAAGTTATGCAGTAATTTCGGTGGGCGCACGTAATCGATATGGCCATCCTAATAAGTTTACTTTAGATCTTTTAAATGAATTTGGTATTAAAACTTTAAGAACTTCCAAGAATGGGGATATAGAAATAATTTCAGATGGGAAAAATATGGAAGTTAGATAAACTAGTTAGCCAGAGGACGGACTTTAACTGCACTTGCCGCAGAAGGGGCAGTTTCCATCTGCTCTGGCTTATATACGGGAAGAGCAAATGTCATAATTGTTCCGCGGCCTTCATCGGAGTCAACGGTTATAGATCCGCCGTGCGCGTCAATAATTTTTTTTGTAATATATAAACCCAATCCACTTCCATCCCTTTCTTCTCTCCCGTCGTTACTTTTTACCTGATAAAATTTGCTAAAGATCTTGCCTTGTTTGTCTTTTGGAATTCCGCGCCCTGTATCTGCCACAGATACTTGTAATTGCGAAACACCTTGGGTATCTACACCAGCTGCAGAAACTATTATTCTTCCTCCCACCGGAGTGAATTTGATACTGTTTGATATAAGATTATTCAGTGCTTGTCCGATTCTAACTTTATCCACATCTACTAAAGGGAGGTGATTATCGACATTACAAGTTAAAAGAATATTTTTTCTTTCGGCCTGGGGGGTAAATATTTTAATTCTTTCGTAAATTAGCTCATCTATGGTATCGGGTTTTTTATCCAGACTAAAGGTTCCCGACTCCAGTTTTGCAGCATCAAGAATGGAGCCCACCTGATCCAAAAGTAGATGAGACTGCCTGTTAATCATTTTGAGAAATTGCTCTTTCTCATCATCTTTGAGCGTGTATCTATGATTTAGCAAAAGCTCGGATGAATCTTTTATGCTCGTTAGCGGCGCACGAAGTTCGTGTACGGCAATATTTGCAAAATCGTCTTTTAAATTTTTATCTTGGATTGGTTCTTTCTTAGGATCGCTATCTGGATAATGTAAAGATTTTTTTGACCTATCCTTTTTTAAGGAAATAATTATTGAAGTTAGCCCAAATAATATTACAGAAAAGATTGATAATATTTCTAGAATCATTGTGCAGATGGGGCAGATGCATCTTTTTTAAGAGCATTTTTGATTTTATTAACGACATCGGCTATTTCAACTTTATATTTAAAAACATAATCTATTGCGCCTTCATTTATTGCTTGGCTTACCAGTTCCTCCTGGCTAAAATTGGTTATCATCATAACCGGAATATTTTTTGTCTGCTCATCAAGTTTTAGCTCTTTTAATACTTGATTACCCGAAATATCAGGAAGAACTTGGTCTAAAAGAATAAGATCGGGCGCATCAGACCTGGCCTTATTTATTGCATCACGTCCTGTTTTTGCATATAAAGTATTAAAACCTTCCTTTTCAAGGGCAGTTGTAATAATCGAAGACAGCGATTCATCATCGTCTACAATAAGAATCTTCATATCTAATATAAAAGCTAGCAGTTATGCTGTCCTATGTCAACCCCGACTTGCCCTGAGCGAAGCCGAAGGGTTAAATCTAGTCAATAAATTTCTATGCTACAATAGCAGTAGCTATATGAAATTAAAAGATCAGGTCAATTTTTATCTCCAAAAGATAATCGAAAATATTATCGGAGAGAAAGCAGAAATAGAAATTCAGCCAGTTCAGGAATCAATTCACGGAGATTATTCGACCAATATTGCTCTTGTTGTATATCCAAAGCTCAAAAACAAATTCGAAAGTCCGATGGAACTCGCTTCTTATCTCTGCGAGAAGCTCGGTAAAAGTTTGCAAAAAGAAAAAATAGAGAAAATCGAAGTTTCTGCTCCCGGTTTTATTAATTTTTGGCTCAAAGATACAGCTCTTCTTAAAAATCTTGGGGAAGTAATAGATTATAAAGATAATTACGGAAAAGGAGAAAGTCTTAAAAACAAAAAAATTATGCTTGAGTTTGCAGATCCCAACCCATTTAAAGAATTTCATATTGGTCATTTAAGAAACATAACTTTAGGGGAATCATATGCAAGGCTTTTGGAATTTCAGGTAGCAAATGTGTGGAGAGTCAATTATCAAGGAGATGTAGGAATGCATGTAGCAAAAGCCCTGTACGGAGTACTGAGTTCGGAGTTCGGAGTTCGGAGTCTGGAGAAAAAGTCAGCGGGAGAGAGAGCTAAATTTTTGGGAGAAGCATATGCGGATGGTGCTAAGGCATATGAAGAGAGCGAAAAAGCTAAAAAAGAGATACAAGAGATTAACAAAAAGTTATATAAAAAAGATTCAGTAATTTTGGCAATTTGGGAAAAAGGCAGGCAATGGAGCCTTGATCATTTCGAGGAGATGTACGGGAGATTAGGGACCAAATACAAAAGATATTATTTTGAAAGCGAAGTCGCAGAAAAAGGAAGAGAAATAGTCTTATCTCATATTAAAGACGGAATTTTTGAAAGACACGCCGGAGCGGTAGTTTTCAGGGGGGCTCATACGAGAGTTTTTGTTACAAGCGAGAATTACGCGACTTATGAAGCAAAGGATCTAGCTCTTGCAAAAATAAAATCTCAAGACTTTCAATATGATCAATCAATTATCATAACCGCAAACGAACAAAATTCATATTTTAAAGTTGTACTCGCGGCATTAGGCAAAGTTTTTCCGGATTTAGCCTTAAAAACTGTTCACGAATCTTTCGGATTTGTTAATTTAAAAGACGGGAAGATGTCATCCAGAAGCGGAAGTGTCGTAACCGGAGAATGGCTTTTGGATGAAGCGAAAAGAAAAATTAAAGAAAATTTTTCCGCCAAAGGCGGACCAGCCTCTGGCCGGAAAGATATGGATGTGAAGACACTCGAGAAAGTTGCTGTTGGAGCTGTAAAATACTCTATGCTTAAGTTTTCCAGAAAATCCGATATCACATTCAGCTTTGAAGAGTCGATCAGTCTTGAGGGAAATTCAGGACCGTATATTCAATACTCTTTTGCTCGCACGCAAAGCGTGCTCGCCAGAATTCAGAATTCAGAATTCAGAATTCAGAATTCAGAAAGTGTCAAACTTGAAAAAGAAGAACTTTTGATTCTTAGGTTACTGGTTCATTTTCCGGAAATTGTTGAAGAGGCGGGGGGAAATTTTGCGCCAAATCTTTTGTGCAATTATCTTTTTGAACTTTCGCAGGCTTTCAATAATTTTTATCAGAAGCACAAAATAATCGGGAGCGAAAACGAGGATTTCAGACTTTCTTTAACATCAGCAGTGGGCCAAATCCTCAAAACCGGCCTTTTTCTTTTGGGCATTGAAGCCCCAAGCAAGATGTAGTTATTTCCCTAAAGTCTCTACCCATGTGCTAAAATCTTCCTCTTTGACAAAAATTGACCCCCTATTTTTAATTTTCACAAGTCTACCAGTTTTTATTGCCTTTATTGCTCTTTCCCACTGAGCATACGTTTGGCATAAACCAGCCAGCCTTTTGTGACTTGGGCTTGGCGGAAATACTCTTTTTTTTCTGCGATTTTTATACCCTTTTCTAAATTCTTCAAGATCGTCTGTTTTAATATAAAGTCTCCCGTTATGGCGTAATAGTACCTCCGAATAGCGAAAATGAAAATATTCTGATAGAGTTGCATCTTGCGAAAGCAAAACATACCCTTTTCCTAAAAGTTCTTGGCCTATATGTAATTTCCTGTTATATGCATTTACCTCATCCTTTCTTGTGTAATATCTACCTAATATCTTTATTGATCTAACCCTACCGCATACTACTGCTTGTTGAAATCCTACATCTTTAAATACATCTGTAGGCTTAAATCCGATTTTTTCAAGAATTTCACTTTCTATTTTTACTCTTGCCCTTGTCATCATGACTCTTATCGCACCCTCGGTAGAATTTTGCAACTCTGCTATTTTTTTATTTTTCTTTCCGGCTACTCTTAATTCAGTTATATCTTGCTCTCTTCGTGTTAATAAAGATGGAAAACGACTTTTAATAAGATTTAAAATCATCTGATCATCAATTTGATAAAACCACTCCTTACCAGCTTCGTCATCTTCCTTGGCATCAGGATATTGGGTGTTTTCATCTATCGGAACAGTTGTTGTTATTCCTTGTTTTACCTCCCGTCGGTGATTGTTTATCATAATGTTTCGACCTATTGTAAATACCCAGCCCCAAAATTTTTTTTCGTACTTTCCTCCTTCTCCTAAATTCGGATCAAAAGTGGGTAAAGCATTAAAAACTTTAATAATCGTATCTTGGGCTAAGTCTTCTGAAATTTGCGGGTTAAATCTTGAAAAAAATCTACTTAATTTTGGTCTCAATAAGCCATCAAATCTTTCCATATCATCTTGGTCTCCAGCTAATACACCACTTACCGTAGAAAGAATATCTATTGGCGGTGGAGTATTTCCGTTTTCTCTTTCTGCTTTTTGCATGGGAGGATTATATTAAAATAAAGTATTATTTTCAACTCCCCTGACCCTTTTGGGTATTGAGAGGATTTCTTGAATGTGGTATTATAGCAAAATCGATCAGTATCAAACTCTGATCTTTTTTGTTCTATTATTATGCAGTTTCAAAGAAGAGTTTTATCAAATGGGCTTCGTGTCTTAACAATACCTATGCCCTCATTTAAAAGCGTAACCTCGATGATCTTAGTAGGTGCCGGCAGTCGTTATGAAACCAAAAAAAACAACGGTGTTTCCCACTTTTTAGAGCACATGGCGTTTAAAGGAACCAAAAAAAGGCCATCGGCGCTTGAAATATCTTCCTTAATAGATGGAATCGGCGGAGAATTTAACGCTTTTACAGGTAAAGAAACAACAGGCTATTACATAAAGTCTTCATCAAATCATATAGAACTTTCTTTAGACGTTTTATCCGACATGCTTTTGAATTCACTTTTCAAAACCGAGGAAATAAACAAAGAAAAAGGCGTTATTATTGAAGAAATAAATTTGTACGAAGATACCCCTTCCCGAAAAATTGCCGATTTATACGAAGGGCTTTTGTATGGCGATACTCCAATGGGATGGGACATAGCGGGAAGAAAAGAAGTAATTCAAAAAATAACAAGAGAAGATTTTATCTCGTATCTTAACAGCTTATATAGCGCTCATAACATCGTTGTTATAATTGCCGGAGGAATCAATGAAGAAAATGTTTTTGGACTGGTTAAAAAGTATTTTGGAAAAATGAAGAGGTTTGATACATTACAATATAAAAAAGTACTAAAGAAACAAGACAAACCAGCCGTTTTTGTAAAGGAAAAAACTACCGAGCAAGTTCATATTGCAATTGGAACAAGAACCGTTCCTTTGGATCACAAAGACAAATATCCACTAACCGTTCTTGCAGCGATTTTGGGCGGAGGAATGAGCTCCAGACTTTTTCATGAGGTAAGAGAAAAAAGGGGGCTTGCTTATTATATAAAAACAAACTCCGAAAATTACCAGGATGTTGGAACTTTTGTTTCGACTGCGGGAGTCGATCCAAAAAGAGTTGATGAGGCGGTCTCTGTGATACTCAATGAGTATCACAAAATATCAAATATCATCCATTCGGCACCCTTCGGCAATGCTCAGGGTAAAAGCTCAGGACAAATATCGAATAAAGAGTTGAAGAAGGCCAAAGAATTCTTAAAAGGACACTTGGTTTTGGAAATTGAAGACAGCCGATCGGTCGCAGGATTTTATGGTCTTGCGGAAATCTTAGAGAAAAAGATCATCACCCCAAATGAATATATAGAGAAAATAAATAAAGTAACAAAAAAAGAAGTGATAGATGTTGCGAGAAGATATTTGAAGAAGGAAACACTAAATCTTGCTGTTATAGGAAATTTTTCGGATGGACAAAGGTTTGAAAAACTGCTAAAATTATAACTAGTTGCTAGCCACTAGCCACTAGTTGCTAGTAAATTATGGAGCAGACAGTAGTTTTATTTAAGCCCGACGCTGTCAAGCGGGGGTTGGTTGGCGAGATACTTAGGCGGTTTGAGAGAACCGGTCTTAAAATTGTGGCAATGAAGATGGCTCAGGCAAGCGATGAACTTCTTGTTAAGCATTATCAAAGCGATAGTCCCGCAACAATCAAAAGATGGGGGGAGAAAACCCTTAAAACTTACACGCAATATGGCAAAAACCCCAAAAAAGAGCTGGGGACAGATGATCCAATGGAACTTGGCAAAATGGTAAACAAATGGCTTTTCGATTATATAAAAAGCGGTCCGATTATTGCCGTTCTTGTCGAAGGAAAACATGCGGTGGATAATGTAATCTCTCTTGTTGGCCCGACAATGCCCGTTGCCTCTCCGGCGGGAACAATAAGAGGAGATTTCTCAACCGATTCAGCAGCTTACGCCAACGATGAAAAAAGGGGAGTAATGAATTTGGTTCACGTCTCGGCAAGCATAGAAGAAGCAAATCTTGAGAAAACCCTTTGGTTTGCGCCGTCTGAGATCCACGAATACAAAAGAGTGGAAGAGTTTATTTAAAATTCTTTTCTTTGTTCTTTTTCCGCAAAAGAACCAAAACTCTCGCCAAGCTTTGTCTCATGCTCTCAAAGTCTCGTTCGTTTGTCGGGTGATAACACCCCCTCCGAATTCACGGGTTCCCCCTGACGTACTCACTCAACTTTTCGTGCATTCGACTGCAGATTGGCGAATTTGTATCGCAAACGCAAAAACTTAATGTCCTTTGTTCGATTGCAAGTGGAAAAAAAGAAAGGCTAACCCAAAAATAAGGAAAGAAATAATCTCCGAAATCAGGCAATACTGACAGTAGGCTTTGAGGATTCCAAATTGGATATATATCAAAACGAGAGAAACAAGAACCCCGGATGCCGCAATTATCATTAGAATGTTTAAAAAAAATTTCCTGGGTGCTGTCAAAAGAAGAAGCGAGAGCACGATTAGCAAAAGATAAAATAAACTGCCGATTAAAGATATTGGAATACCATAAATTGCTGCGTATTTGCTTGTTAAAACAGTTTCACAGCCTGAAGTTATCGTGCATGGAGGAAAAGCGTTTTTGTAGTGAAGAATAGTTAAGTAAGCCGCGTCAAGAAATCCAAGGAATGAAAGGGTAAGTAGGATAATAAAGAAGGCCTGCCTGCCGCTTGGCAGGTTATTTTTTATTAATTTCATTGTCGATTAGGGATTTAAAGTCATTGTAGGTTCGGGGATTTTGTATTTTTGATCCGTTGATAAAAAAGGTTGGGGTTGAGTTTATACCGAGCGCTAGTCCTTTGTTGTAAGAGTCATTTATAAAGTCTTTTGCCTGTCCGGAATCAATGTCTTTTGTAAATTTATCTATATCTAAATTCAATTTTTTAGCGTAACCCATAAAAGTTTCTCGCGCCTTTGGAGAACTAGCCCAGGAGTTTTGAGTTTGGAAAAGCATATCATGCATTTCCCAGAATTTTCCTTGTAGATTTGCCGCGTAAGCGGCAAGAGATGAAATCATTGCGTTTTGATGGGTGGCAGTTAAGGGAAAATACCTATAAACAAAGTAAATTTTACCGTTGAAATCGGTCAAAAGCTCTTTAACCATAGGATAGTATGCCGCGCAGGCAGGGCACTGGAAGTCCGAATATTCCACAAGCGTTACTTTAGCATTGGGATTTCCCGTGACTGGATCTTCGCGAGTTGCCGGGGGAAGTTTTGAAGAAGAAGTACTGCTTATCTGAGGAGAGTTTGCAATCTGCAATAATCCAAACACCGCCAGCGCTAAAACAACCGCAGCCGCCACCCAAATTCCAAACGTCTTAAGTTTTCTATTCTGTTCTTGTCTCTTAAGTTTTTCCTGCCACTCCTGTTTTTTTAATTCCTTCTTTTCCTTCTTTGTCAGCTTTTCCATTTCGTAATGATGACACAAAATTGTTTTATTTTCAACAACTATCTGCTATATTATTTATATGCTGCATCAGCATCCGGTTCACAAAAATCATGGGAATATATTTGTAAAAATTTTTCATGGAATCGTCATGGCAGTCGCAATGACGAGCCCTCTCATAACTTTACCCCAGCTGTTAAGCATATATGTGACTAGAAATGCTTCGGGTGTATCATCGATTACTTGGTCTGCTTATATTTTCACTTCAATAATTTGGCTTTCTTATGGAGTTATGCACAGAGAAAAGGTAATTATACTAAACGGAATATTAGGAGTTATTCTGGGTGCTACTATTTTCTTCGGAATCCTAATCTATAACTAAATTATTAGATTGTCGGGGTGCTGGCCTGCCTGCCGGTGTCAATACAAATCCACCCCAGGGGTGTCAGGGACATTGTCTTGGCGAAGCCAGACCCCGCTTCGCGGGAAACCCTCTTTTGTCGTAAAGAAGCGATGGCCTCGATGGCATTTATATAATTGGGTTTAATACTTGAATATCTTTCATGGGAAAATGCTTTGTATTGAGAGAAACCAATATGAGACTATTTACATTAGCTGTTCCTGCAATTAGACAGTCTGTCAAACTAAGATTTTTTAGTTGCTTAGCATATTGTTGCCAGTAGAGGCCTGCGGTTTTAGC
>MFNM01000030.1 GCA_001782085.1 Candidatus Levybacteria bacterium RIFCSPHIGHO2_01_FULL_37_33 | reverse complement strand
GCCCAACTATTTTGTCAACAGAGGAGATTCTTTTTATCTTACAAATTTAGCAACGACTACGTCTTCCAATGAGCTTATGCCTCTTTGGGTCAAAAATCATCCAAAGACTAATGTTGGCAAAAAGGTAGAAATTTTAAAAGGTGAAGGGCAAATCAAAATAGTCAAAAGCAGGTCCAATGATATAAGATTTAACGTGGATCTTACAAGGGTAGGTATTGTTAGAATTAATACTATATATTATCCGGGATGGACTATCAGAGATGAAAATGGCAAAATATTGAGTCCGGATTATAAAAATGATTATGGAGTAATGGATATAAGATTGGATAAGGGAAAACATTTTGTAAAAGCTAGTTTTGAAGAAACTAATCTTAGACTTGTAGCAGATATAATTTCTGTCTTGAGTTTTGGTATATTCTTTCTGTTTTTATTTTATTTCTTTAAATTTAAAAGATCATGAAGATTATTAAAAACATTTTTCCTATCTTTATTGTTCTTATACTCAGTTTTTTTTCTATTAAACCTCTTTTAATGTCAGGCTTTTTTCCAATACACGATGATACTCAGGTGGCAAGAGTCTATGAGATGGGAAAGGCGCTTTCCGACGGAATGTTTCCTGTCAGGTGGGTTTCGGATCTTGGGTATGGATACGGATATCCGATTTTTAATTTTTATGCCCCACTTGCGTATTATGTTGGTGGTTTTTTCAATGTTTTGGGTTTTGATGCGCTTGTTTCAACAAAAATTATGATGATAGTTGGAATTATTCTTTCGGGAGTTTTCATGTATCTTTTGACAAAGGAGTTATGGGGAGAAATCGGAGGGTTGGTATCTTCACTTTTTTATGTGTATGCTCCTTACCATGCAGTCGATATTTATGTGAGGGGAGATGTAGCGGAATTTTGGGCTTATGCTTTTATACCTCTTGCTTTTTATGGAATGCTTAAGGCATTCCAAGAAAAGAAATGGAAATACATTGTTGTTGGCGCTTTTGGGTTCTCGGGAGTAATACTTTCTCACAATTTAACAGCTATGATGATTACTCCTTTCTTGATTTTTTTGTTATTTTTTCTGATACTATCCGATACTAAGGAAAAAATAGGTTCAACATTTTATTTTTTGATTACTTTGTTCTTTGGGATTTCAATTTCGGCTTTCTATTGGTTCCCGGCGCTTGTTGAGATGAAATTTACAAACGTTTTGTCTCAGATAGGCGGAGGAGCAGATTTTAAAAATCATTTCGTGTGCGCGGTACAGCTTTGGCAAAGTCCATGGGGATTTGGAGGTTCGGCTGCGGGCTGTATAGACGGTATGTCTCTTAAAATAGGAAAACTTCATGTAATAGTTTCCTTAGTTGCCATAGTTCTTTTGATAATATCTTTACGATATAGGAAGTTCAAAAATTTATTCTCAAAAAGCGATCAACAAATTATTTTTGCTATATTTTCCGTTCTTGCCTTTGTGATTTCTGTTTTATTAACTTTGGAAATATCAAAGCCGATTTGGGAATTTATTCCCGCAATGGCTTTTTTCCAATTCCCGTGGAGATTTTTACTCATTATCTCTTTTTTTACATCTATTCTTGCGGGATTTTCTATTTGGATCATTCAAAAGGCAGGAAAGGATATTATAAAGCTTGATAAAGCAAATTTTATTATTGTATCTATAGCTATTTTTACATTAATTTTTTTCAATTCAAAACTTTTTGTTCCCCAGGACTATCTTTATAAGAAAAGCAGTGATTATACAAATTCTTTGTCTTTAAAATGGACAGCATCGAGAATCTCAGATGAATATATGCCGAAAAATTTTATAAAACCAAGTATTAAAGATGATACAGTGAAAAATCAAATTGTTGCGCAGGATAAAAGTACCAAAGTTTTATTTCAGTCGTCTAGCACCAATAAAATTCATGCCAATGTTAGCTCAGGAAAGAAAAAGAAAATTAAAGTTAGCATCGCTTATTTTCCGGGATGGAATGTTTTCATAGACAATAAAAAAAGTATGCCCGAGGTAACAAATAAAGGTTTTTTTGTAAATATACCATCGGGTGAGCACGCCTTAGATATATTTTTTGCCCAAACACCCATAGAAAAATTCGCAACGTCAATATCTCTTGCTAGCGTATTCCTGCTTATAGCTGGTATAATTCTGTCAAGAAAAAGGTTATTCCATGAATAAAAAAGTTCCCGCGCTTTCTATTTTCTTTCCTTTTTGGAATGAGGAAAAAAACATAGAAAGAGTTATAAAAAATGCAATTCCTATTGTCGGTAAAGTAGCAGAAAAATGGGAGATTATTGTCGTTGACGATGGCTCATCGGATAAAACTTTAGAAATTGCAGAAAAAATCGCCAAAACAAATCCAAATATAATTGTTGTTTCCCATACAACAAACAGAGGATATGGTGCAGCTTTAAGGTCAGGTTTTGAAAAAGCTAAGTACGATTTAATAGTTTTTACAGATGGGGACGGACAATTTGATTTCTCCGAAGTTATTAATTTTTTTAAAAAAATAGAAAAATCAGATATTGTCATAGGATACAGAAAAAAACGTTTTGACAATCCAATAAGACATGTCCTTATGAATCTTCTTAGGGTTTGGGATTTTGTTTTTTTTGGATTTCTATATCGTGATATTGATTGCGGATTTAAAATGCTTAAGAAAGATGCACTTCAAAAAATTTTACCGTTTAAATCAGAAGGCGCAATGATCACTACAGAGATTTTGGCAAAAGCAAAACGGGCAAAACTTAAAATTACTCAAGTTGAGGTTTCTCACCACCCTAGAATCTATGGGGACCAAAGCGGTGGGAATCTCCGGGTGATATTAAGAGCTATTCGAGAGAGTTTTATTTTATGGAAAGACCTAAATTATGGAAAAAGTTGATATTGCACTCGTCACCAAAAAATCTATAAGGGGGATTTTTGCTCTAGTATATAGAACATTTTCTATACAGGTTTTAGGTTTTGCGGCAAATGTTCTTCTTACAATCTATTTATCTCCATCTATTTTTGGTATATTTTTCGTGGTCTCTGCGGCAATCGCATTTCTTTCATATTTTTCAGATATCGGTCTTGCTGCGGCTCTTATTCAAAAAAAAGAACCTATAACAGATGAAGAACTTAAAACAACATTTACAATCCAGCAAGCCCTTGTTATAAGCTTAGTAGTTGTTGCTCTGCTTTTATCCGGAAAAATCGGAGATTTTTACCATTTAGACAAGGAAGGGATTTTCCTTTTTCAGGCATTAATAATTTCTTTTTTTCTATCTTCGCTTAAGACAATTCCATCTATAATTCTTGAAAGGAATTTAAATTTTGAAAAGTTAGTAATTCCGCAAATTGTAGAAAGCTTATTCTTTAATGTCATAGTTGTAGTTTTTGCAATTGCGGGGTTCGGGGTTACCAGTTTTACTTTTGCGGTTTTGGCAAGGGGAATCACAGGACTTATCGCTATTTATTTGATAAGCCCCTGGAGAGTGCGTTTTGGATTTTCTAAAAAAACAGCTTCAAAACTCTTATCTTTCGGTGTACCTTTTCAAGCAAATAGCTTTCTTGCGTTAATAAAAGATGATTTACTTATAATCTATCTTGGTAAAGTTCTTCCCTTGGCACAAGTAGGATATATTGGATTTGCGCAAAAATGGGCGTTTGCACCCCTGCGCTTGGTAATGGACAACGTGATTAGAATAACATTTCCTTCTTTCTCCCGTCTTCAGCACGATAAAAATATATTAGGAAAGGCTTTAGAAAAATCTATATTTGCCGCAAGTTTTCTTATTTTTCCCTCTCTTATGGGGCTTGTTGTTCTTGCTCCGTATTTTATACACCTTATTCCTAAGTACATTAAATGGGAGCCGGCAATTCTTTCTCTTTCCTTTTTTGCAATAAATGCAGCGCTATCTTCCATTTCAACTCCTTTAACAAATGCCTTAAACGCAATCGGAAAAATTAAAATTACTCTTTACCTTATGATTTTCTGGACAGTCGCAACCTGGATAATTACTCCCTTAGCGATTATGATGTTTGGTTTTAGCGGCGTATCTTTCGCCTCCGCGTTTATTGCGCTATCTGTTGTTTTTGTAGTTATTATTGCTAAAAGATTTATTAAATTTGCCGTTTTTAGAATTTTAATCAATCCCTTCCTCGCGGCAGTTTTTATGGGGGGTATAATTTACTTTATAAGTCCTTTGGTTGTAACGAATATTCCTATGTTGATTTTTATGATTATTTTCGGAGCTGTGCTATACTTTTCTACGATGTTTGTTTTAGCTAGAAATGAAATATTGTCCGACATAAAATTTATTAGGGAAAATCTTAGAAAATAACATGAGTAAACTTTCTGTTGTAATTTCCGCCTACAACGAAGAGAAAAAAATAGAAGATTGTTTAAAATCTGTCTCGTTTGCCAACGAAATTGTTTTTATAGATAATTCTTCAACCGATCAAACATTAAAAATTGCCAGAAAATATAACTCAAAAATTTTTACAAGAGAAAATAATCCTATGCTTAATGTAAATAAAAACTTTGGTTTTTCTAAAGCTAAAAATGAATGGATATTAAGCCTTGACGGGGATGAACGGGTATCAGAAGAGTTAAGAGAGGAGATAAAATTAACCCTTCGACTGCACTCAGGGCAAGCAATAAACGGTTACTGGATACCGAGGAAAAATATAATTTTTGGCAAATGGATAGAACATACGGGTTGGTATCCGGATTATCAATTAAGACTGTTTAAGAAAAGAAAAGGAAAGTTTGAGGAGAAACATGTTCATGAGATGATAAAACTTGAAGGAGAGGCGGGTAAACTTGAGAGTCCAATCATCCACTATAATTACGAGAACATTTCTCAATTTTTACAAAAAACATTGCTCTATACGGAAAATGAAGCAGATCAACTTATTGAAAAAGGTTACAATTTCAGCTGGCAAGACTGCGTCCGTTTTCCCGCAAAAGAGTTTATAAGCCGTTTTTTTGCAAGCGAAGGATACAAAGATGCTCTTCACGGACTGGTACTCTCTCTACTTATGGCATTTTATCATTTGATTGTCTTTGTAAGCATTTGGCAAAAATTAAAATTTAAGCAAGTCGAAGAGAAACAGTTTTTAGAAAGCGTTAATGAAGAATTTTCAAGGGGGCAAAAAGAAATATTTTTCTGGTTTCCTAAAGCTAGAATCGACTCGGCAAAAAACCCACTTAAAAAATTAATTCTAAAAATTAAAAGTAAAATTTCTCAATGAGAAATGTTTTTGTCTCCATCATTAATTTCAATGGAAGAGAAAACACGCTTGCATGTCTTGATTCAATTAAAAAGACTAATATTTCTGATTTTAAGTTAAATATTGTTGTTATAGATAATGGGTCAAAGGAAAAACTTAATCTTACGCAAGATTATTTGGGGAGTATTCCGCTCAAGATAATCGTAAAAGAAAAAAACTTAGGATTTACGGGAGGTCATAATGTGGGAATAAATTATGCTTTGTCCAAGAATGCTGATTATGTTTTGGTTTTGAATAATGATGTTATTGTTGATCCAAATTTGATCTCGCAACTTATTAAGACACTGGATAAAAATAGCAGATACGCAGTTGCGTCTCCTAAAATTTATTTTGCACCCGGTTTTGAATATCATAAAGATGGATACAAACAGTCCGAAAAAGGTAATGTAATTTGGTATGCAGGAGGGCAAATGGACTGGGAAAATGTTATAGCGAGACATAGAGGAGTAGATGAAGTGGATAAAGGGCAATATCAACAAATGGAAGAAACCGATTTTGCAACAGGAGCTTGCTTTCTGATTAACAGAGAGATGCTTGAAAGAGTGGGATTTTTTGATGATAAATATTTTTTATACTATGAAGACAGTGATCTTTCTCAAAGAATAAGAAGAGCCGGATACAAGATAATTTATGCACCCGATGCAGTTCTCTGGCATAGAAATGCGGCAGCAGCAGGCGGGTCAGGCTCTCCTCTTCAGGACTATTATATTTCTCGAAACAGATTGCTCTTTGGATTAAGATATGCTTCTTTAAGATCCAAAACAGCACTTATAAAAGAAAGCATAAGATTATTGGTTATAGGAAGAGAATGGCAAAAAAAAGGAATTAGAGATTTTTACCTGAGAAGATTTGGAAGAGGCAGTTATTCGGTATGAAAACAATATCCGCAATTGTTATAGCAAAGAACGAAGAAGATATGATTACCGATTGTCTTAAATCTATTTCTTTCTGCGATGAAATTATCGTTATAGATAATGATTCGAAAGATAAAACAGCGGATATCTCAAAAAAAATGGGAGCAAAAGTGTTCAAGGATAAAGCCGAAGATTTTTCAGATTTAAGAAATTTAGGACTAAAGAAGGCAAGTAGTGAATGGATTTTATATGTTGATGCAGACGAAAGAATTAGTCCGGAACTTAAAGAAGAAATTCAGTCAAAAGTTTTAAGTGGCAAATACAAGCAGGATGTAGCGGCTTTTAGGATAAAAAGAAAAAATTTTTATCTTGGAGATTATGGATGGCCCCATATAGAAAAGATGGAAAGGCTTTTTAAGAAGGAATCTTTAAAAAGCTGGATCGGAAAACTTCATGAAAGTCCAATAGTAGATGGAGAAATCTCAGAGTTCGATCATTTTTTGATTCATCATACTCATAAAGATCTTACTTCTATGGTAAATAAAACAATAGAATGGTCTAAAACCGAAGCAGAATTGAGATTTGATAAGAATCATCCAAAAATTACCTGGTGGCGTTTTCCTCGGGTTATGATTTCTGCTTTTATCAACTCCTACATTATTCAGGGAGGATGGAAAGTTGGAACAGCCGGACTTGTGGAGAGTATATATCAGGCTTTCAGCATTTTTATAACATACGCAAGGCTTTGGGAGCTGCAAAATCAAACTAAAAAATGAAATTTTTTAAAAAATTTTGGCCAATAATTTTCATTCTTTTTGTCTGGCTTATATTTTCAAGCCCTTTTTTTCTTAAAGACAGAGTTCCTTTTCCCTCCACTTATCTGGTTAATTTTTTCCCTCCTTGGAGTGCATATTCTCAATTTGCAGGTCCTATAAAAAACAATGCGATGCCCGATATTATTACCCAAATATATCCGTGGAAAAAATTTACAATAGAAACTTTAAAAACTGGGCAAATACCGTTATGGAATCCATACAGTTTTTCAGGAACTCCTCATCTTGCCAACTACCAAAGTGCTGTTCTCTTTCCTTTAAATCTTTTATTCTTTATTCTCCCGTTTGTTGATGCATGGAGTTTTTCTGTCTTGCTCCAGCCTCTTCTTACCGGTCTTTTTATGTACTTATTTGTAAGAAGTTTAAAAAGGAGTCAAGCCGCCGGATTAATTGCTTCTATTTCTTTTATGTTCTGTGGATTTATTGTAGTTTGGATGGATTATGCAACGCTTGCCTATGCGATTGCCTTTTTACCCCTTGCATTATTCTGTATAGAAAAATATTTTGAGTTAAAAAAAATAAGATACTTAATACTGCTTTCCTCAAGTATTCCCTTATCATTTTTTAGCGGACATTTTCAAATAAGTATATATTTTTTTCTTACTGTTGTAATTTATTTAGTTTACAAGTTCATAGCAACAAAAGATATTAAAGGATCTCTTAAGTTAGCTGCATTCATTTTCCTAGGACTCTTATTATCTTTGCCTCAACTGCTGCCATCGATAGAATTTTATCTTCAGTCCTTGCGAAGCACCGTCTTTCTAAAAGGAGAAGCAATTCCCTGGCAGTATATTTCTACTTTTCCAGCACCTGATTTTTTAGGAAATCCTGTAACACGAAATGATTGGTTTGGACACTACGCGGAATGGAATGGATATATTGGAGTTTTACCATTAATGCTTGCTATTTATAGTATTTTAAGTAAAAAAAGAGTTCAAACATTTTTTTTACTCATAATTGGAATTTTTGCCTTACTCATTGCCTTTGACACACCGCTCTTAACACTACTTATTAATCTTCATATTCCAGTCTTATCCACAAGCGCAGCAAGCAGGGTTATCGTTATTTATAGTTTTCTTTTCGCAATTCTTTCTGCGTTTGGATTCGATCAGTTAACCTTTGATTTAAAGAAAAGAAAGTTTAAAAAAATTTATTCTTGGATTACTTTATTTTTGATATTTTTTCTAGTATTGTGGACAATCGTATTTTTTAAATTATTTATTCCTCAAGAAAGACTAATAGTTGCAAGACAAAATCTTATACTTCCATCACTTATTTTTTCTCTATCAAGCTTGGTAATATTATTG
>MFNM01000029.1 GCA_001782085.1 Candidatus Levybacteria bacterium RIFCSPHIGHO2_01_FULL_37_33 | reverse complement strand
TCTTGAGCAGTTAATTTTGTATGATGGTTTCCCATAACCCTGTATTCTATCTCAACAGGTGTTCGGATTCCATTTAGAACTTAGATTAAAGCTAAATAACAATAAATGTGCTACAATTGTTGTTGTGAGAATAGTAATTTCAGCACATTTCGATATCGCCCGGCCTGTAATGTCTATAAAAATGGACAATGAAAATCTAATGGGATTGGTTGATAATTTTGCGGGAGTTTTCGTAGCATATCAGACAAGTAGAAAAACAGGCACGCCTGTATATTTCACTAATTATGAAGAATTGGAGTTTGATGGGGCAGAAGACGTAGCAAAATCATTAGATAGAGACACTCTGGTTATTGTTGTTGATGCAACTATGGACGCAGAGAATAAAACTGCATATCTGGGAAATGCTTATGGTTTTTCAACGGAGCCGTTAAAAAAAGACTTCTCAGATAAAATAACATTTAAAGACGGGATGTTTGAGGAAACGGAAGATGAAACAATAATTTATGGAGGAAAATACGGATTAAAGACATTCTACTTTGGTGTTCCAATACCAGATCCTAATGCGGGAATTGAGAATCCATTTCCAAAGCCTGGAGCATACCATACCACGGACAATAAAGTTTCACTTGACGCAATTGATAAAGCAAGCGATGTGCTTACGGAGCTAATTCAATGGTTTTCCAAAAATAACAAAAGCTAAGCTCTAAACCTTCTTCAGTAAGCCATCTAACTCTAGCTCAATATTTCTTGTATCATTTTGATCTGTGCCTATGCTAACATATCCAAATTTTCCGCGGTCATACATAGACCTAAATGATTGCGTAATTACTATTCCTCTTTGCTGTTCTTCCATCGGATACAAAACGGGCTCAAGAATTGTTTTTAAATCTCGGTAGGATAAGCCCTTCATATTTGGTCTTATATACTTATCGTTTGACCTCATAGCCATTTTATCTTCATAATTATCGCCAAAAAGTAATTTTGCCAAATCTAACATGTAGCAAATACTTGTTCTTCTTAAATTAGCCTCCGTTGCATAGAAATCACCAGATTGTGAAAGGATATAATCTACGTCATACCAACCTCTATAGCCTACTTTTGACAATTCTTGACCTACAGACATACTCATTTCTTTTAATTTTTTATTTTGGTCTTCTGTAAATAATCCACGACCCAATACGCAACCATAAAAACTAACTTCATCTTCATCGTGGTGAATTACCATTGCATCTACCATTTGAACATCTACTGTTCCATCTGGACTTACTACTGAATCAACGCTTGGAAAAACACCATGGTGAGAAAAATCTGGAGGTATATATTCTTCCATAAGAATTGGCCCATTTACTAATAAAGGATTTTTTCTTATTACTGCTTCCATTTTTGCTTTATTATCATCCATATTCCTATTAAATTCTGTTGGGGGAAAAACATGGACACCAACTCCAGCAGCTCCTAAGTTAGCCTTAAACACTATTCCTCTTCCTGTTCTCAGAAAATATTCTGCAATTTGCATTGACGAATTTATGTCTGGGCAAACAAATCCTTCTGGTACTTTAACATTAGGGTTTTTGTCCTTTGCTCTAAGTAGTACTTCTCGAGATCTCAATTTGGTATCTAAATATTCTGGAACCCATAACGAATTTCGCTCTGGTGTCTCTGGGGTAGAAAAAATAAGCCCAGAATCTCTTAATCTATCGGTCAACTCTTGGTATTGAGAAGTGTGTCCCCAGGGAATAACTTTAGATTCATGGGATAGTCTAAGGCTTGTAGAAATCATATCGTATACCCGTTGGTCTTGGATAACGTTTCTCGATAAACCATTACCTTTATCATGAGGAGCAAAAACATGAATATTTTTATAGTCAAACAGTTGTGAAACATCCGATATAAAATCGGGATCAATATTTTCAGGAAGAAGAACAATTTTGTTATCTCCGTGCCACATGACGTCCATGTCTGCCTCATCAATATCTGATTGTACGAATTCATCTCTTATTGCGTCTGGCACATGAGGATCAAGAGGAGAGAAATATTCTCTATTGTTACCGACAATAACCGTATTAATGCCCGCTGGTGCAAAACGTTCTATCATAGTTTGGGCATTTTAACATAAAAGCATACCTAAGACAATAAAATTAGAACATAGAGACTCTTCTAAAGGCGTACGCTATAAATATATCAAACTATATCATCACTTGAGACACCCCTTTTTATAGTGTCTCATTTGTCTCATTTAGCCTGGAGAACGAGACAGTAGTGCTATAATGACTAAAAGGGTCTTGACCGACCCTCACAGCAAGGCACAATTCTGCACCTTGCTCCGCAGGAGAAAAAGCGGAATGCGCATAATCATATACTCATATATTTTCTTGCTGATTAGTTTCTGAATCTACTTTTAATCTATAATCCTTTTGACGTATTTTGCGATGTATTTCAAAAAGTATTTTTTCAAAATTGATTTTATCCTTTTATTTTTAATTTCTCCTATTTTCATTATTAAACCCTCAAAAGTATCCACTTGAACAAGATTCTCCAGTTGCTTTAAATCACGAATCGAATTGATCTCAATTCTGCCGGATTCCTGAAGTACGCCAATTATTGAAAGCATTCCTTGTTTCAAAGCCAGTGATGAAGACCATTTACTTCCTTTGAACGGCTTTTTTAATCCTATTAATGGAACAATTTTTATTTCTTTTCTCCTAAATAAAGTGTTTAGATAAGCTTCACTGCCTCCTGCCCCCTTGGTCCTGGAAAGTTTTGAGACGTGAGGGAGCAAAGCGTCTCTCGGATAAATTCTTTCACCGGCAAGAAATACTTCATGTCTCCAATATTTCCCGGTTTTATCTTTAGTAGGGATGGCAAAGACAACACGTACTTCTCCTTTCAAAATTGGACTGAGCATTTTTTCGATATGCTCAGATGTGAAGTTTATTAAATCGCTGTCACAAAAGAATAAAAAATCTCCCCTTGCTTCTTTAATTCCCTCTGCAACCGCTGTACCCTTACCTTTATTTGTTTTAAAATTTATCAACTTTATCTTTTTACCGAATTTCTTTAAAATCTTAAGACTCTTATCGGATGAACCGTCATTTATACAGATAACTTCATCGATCAAATTAGATTTAAGCAAGGTGGTGATAACCTTTCTGACTCTTTTTTCTTCATTAAAAACAGGAACAATTGCGGATACTTTTAGCGGTTTTTTATTATTTCTCATGGATAAATTCGCTGATACAAAACAGTTTTATATTATATCATTTATAAATTTAATTTTATCTAAACATTCTTACTATATGGGGGGTGAAGATGAGGATGCCGACGATTACTGCACCGATTGAAGCAACAAGCACCATTCCTGCTCCGACATCTTTGGCAATCTTGGCTTCTTTTCTATGCTCGTTGATAATAAGGTCGACCATCTCCTCAAGTGCTGAATTAATCATCTCAGTGCAAATTACCAAAATAATCATCACCCCTAAGATACCCATCTCGTACGCACTGATCTTGAAATAAATACTCGCCAGAATTACTAAAACTGCAACTGTTAAATGGATTCTCATATTCCTGTTATGTCTTACCGAAAACAAAATTCCTTCGAAAGCGTATTTAAATGATTTTATTAAAGACCGCTGCGTTTCCATTAAAAAATAAATCTCCCTATTGTATAGACAATTATAGTTAATACAGTACCCAAAAATCCACCTACAATCGCTTCTTGTGGCGTATGTTTTTTAATCTTAACTCTCGCCCATGCCATTGCCGGAATTAATAAGAGTATAGGAATAAACATATAACCAAAGAGAATAACAAGAGAAAGAGTAAAAGCAGAAACCGTAGCTGTATGAATGCTTGCTTTAATCCAATTATTTACAAGACTGATCGTAAAGATTCCCAGAATAATTCCAAAAATTACCAAATATAAAACTTTCGGACCACTTAAGAGTATCAAAGATCCCAAATACAAAAAGGTTGTTATTCCTCCAAACGCAAAAAGCTTTGGTCTTTCTTCTTTTTTAGAAACGTCGTAGTCTGAGAAAAATCCAAGAAGCATTCCTAAAATAACAAAAAAAACAACAGAAAATAAAAAAATATAGGAAAAAAATGTCCATTTTAACGAATAGAAAATGTTGCCCGTCTCTTTGAAAACAAGAATAAAAGGAGTCGGGAGGAGAAGAATAAATGGGCTTGATGAAAGAGAAATGAGCCTTGCTAAATTCTTAAGCATCTTTTAAATTTTTTATAAAAAAATCTTTACCGTAAATATCACTGAGCTCCAAAATTCCTATTCCCTGTTCCTTTCCGGTCATAAGATAATAAATTTTTTTAAATGAAGTTTTTTCGCTAGAGCTGAAATCTTTAATTGCAGAAAGTAATTTTTCTCCGTTCCAATTTTCTCCTAATTCTTTTTTTAAAAAATCAAGTAATTTTTCTGCTTTCTGTTTTTCTTCTTTAGAATATTTTTTTTGTTTTCCGGTACTGATTAAATTTTTAAAATCTTTTAGAGTTTTCATTCTGGATTTTGCCGCCGTTATCCAGATATCTGATTTATCAGAACTTAGGATATCTTTAACTTCCTTGTCTTTTTGATAAAAATCTATCAACCTATTTTTGAGATCTTCTATGCTTCTTATCCAAACACCGTTGAGCCATTCAAGCTTTTGAGGATCAAAAATAGGATTTGCGGTATTTACATCCCCAAGATCAAAAAGTTCTATCATTTTTTCAATACTCATTTGCTCTTGTCCGCCCAAAGGAGTCCAGCCCACAAGCACCATGTAATTTAAAATAGCTTCTCTTAGGTATCCATCCGCTCTATATTCTAGAACTGATTTTGCTCCTTCTCTTTTAGAGAGTTTACTTTTGTCTTTTCCTAAAATAATCGGAAGATGTGCAAAGATAGGTTGATTCCACGCAAAGGCTTTGTATAATTGAACATGTTTTGGTGTCGAGGAAATAAATTCCTCACCTCTTATTACATGGGTTATCCCCATAAGATAATCGTCGATTACATTTGCAAAATTATATGTCGGGTATCCGTCGGATTTTAAAATTATAAAATCTTCCTGTGTTTCATTTTTAAATGATATTTCTTTTTGTCCAACCGCATCAATCCAAGTTGTTGCTCCATCTTTGAGCATCTTAAATCTTAATGCTCCATCATCTTCGTAGGCAAATCCATTCTTTTTTAGAAGTTGCGCGTGTTCTTTATAAATTTCGAGTCTGTCTGATTGAGTATACTTTTCATCCCATAAAAGCCCAAGCCACTGCAGAATTTCAAGAATTCCTTTCTCGGCATTTTCTTCGTATCTCGTCCGATCGGTATCCTCAATTCTTAAAATGTATTTTCCTTTATTTTTTTTGGCAAACAGAAAATTAAAAAGTGCTGTTCTCGTATTTCCTATATGGGGAATTCCGGTTGGACTTGGGGCAAATCTGACCCTAACTTTTTCCATAAACATACTTGAGACGTACCAGTCGGCACATCTCTAGGGGGGCACCGTATGGTGCTCCCCTTGCATTGTACCCTAAGATTCTCCTATACTCAAGATACGCTCATTAAATGAACGTATCAAGACATGCTAACCTTAAATCAGGCAACTTCTTTAACAAAAAATGTTGTCAAATGGTCAGCTGTAATCGTTGGTTCAATAATTCTTCTTTTAATCCTAATTAGGATAGGAACATTTCTTAAAGAAATAATAGCTCCAACGCCCCTGCCTCCCCCAACAGTATCTTTTGGCAAACTGCCACCTATTGAATTGCCAACCAGCTCTTCGGCACAGCAATTAAACTACTTTATAGATACTGTTACGGGGGTTTTACCAAAATTTCCAGATAGAGCCGAGGTTTTCAGGATAGAGAAACCAAGTCCGGATCTTCTGGCTCTTGCAAAAACAGGGGAAAAAGTAGCTCAGGCGGGATTTTCCTCATCTGTCATTCGGGTTTTGGGAAACACATATCAATGGACAGATCCCCAAAGTTCTACTTTGCGAAAAATAAATGTTGATATATTTACCCTGCAATTTAATGTTTCTTCTGCTTTTTTAGAAAATCAAGCGGTTATTTCGGGAGTAAATCTTCCAGATCCAAACAAGGCAAAGACAGTTGCCCAAAACTTTCTCTCAAGTTTGTCTTTCTTATATGATGATTTGGATTTGGAAAAAACAAAAACAAATTTATTTTCCATTAAGGACTCTGCTTTGGTGCCTGCCACAAGTATTTCAACTACACAAGTTATAGAGATTGATTTTTTTCAAAAAGACATAGATAAACTTCCTGTAGTTTATCCAAAAGCCAATAATTCCACCATAAATATTTTCGTAGGAGGGGGAGAAAATCAACCTCAAGTTATAAAGGCAGATTTTTTTCATCAAGGTATCTTAAGTGAATCCGCTACCTATCCCATTAAGACGGCTTCCGATGCTTTCCTAGAGCTTAAGAATGGCAACGCCTATATTTTATCGCCGTCAAACAATAAAGATGTATCTATAAGGAATGTTTATCTTGGATATTATATGGAAAATAAAGAACAAAACTTTCTAATGCCTGTTGTTGTTTTTGAAGGAGATAACGGTTTTATCGCTTATGTTTCCGCAGTTACCGATGAATGGATAAATAAGTAAGACTGTCCGAAACATAGGACATAAGTGCAAGAGTATCCCCAAATCTGTCTTCGCTTCTCATTACAACTATTATTAATGTGTGTCCATTCTGTTTTTTTGAAGTAACCAAAACTCCCCCTGCCTCATCTGTAAAACCGGTCTTTATTCCCGAAATTCCATCTATTCCTAAAAGTTTATTTCTATTTAAAAGAGAATAAGTATTTACTGCATAAATATCGGAAATAAATCTATATTTTGTAGAAACGATTTGAGAAAAAATCTTATTATCCAGAGAGTATGAAGCGAGTCTTGCTAACTCAAGAGGTGTTGTGTAGCCATCCTGATCCAAAAGTCCCGCAGGATCCTGAAAGTGGGTATTATTAAGACCAAGAAGCTTTGCTTTCTGATTCATCTTTTCTATAAAATTTTTTTCTTCCCCCGGATAATTTTGTGCTATTACAAAAGCCGCATCGTTTGCAGATGGCAACAGCATTGCGTAAAGCAAATCTAAAAATGTCATTTTCTCACCTCTGATAAGCCCAAGAATGGATCCCTCATTTGATATTCTCTTAACTTCTAAAATATCTGTTAATTTAAAATAATCAAGTGCGGTCAATGCTGTCATAATTTTCGTTGTGGAGGCAGGAGAAAACCGAAGGTTTTCGTTTTTTGCATAAATAGCAACGCCTGAGTCTTTGTCTATCACAATCGCTGCCTGAGCAAGAATATCAGGGCTAAACTTATTTTTTAGAAGAGGGTAGCTTGAGCTTTGATAATTAGCGATTGGAGAATTTAATGTTGATTTTAGAATGATTTCTCCTTTTTGATAGACATCAAAAACAGCTAAAAAGAAGAGAAGTGCAACAAGAATTATAGGAAATAAAAATGGGTCTGGTTTTAAAAGATGCTTTTTAAAAATCTTAATCAATTGCAGAAAATCTTTCATCTATTCTCTCCATGTCTCTTGGGAAAAGACTTGCTTCTCTTATATTTGAAAGTCCCAGAATATCTTTTGTTATCCTCTCAAGTCCCATTGCAAAACCGCCTTCAGGAGGCATTCCGTATTTGAATGACTGAAGATATATTTGGAAATTTTCCGGTTTATTTCCCCATTTCTTAATATTCCCAAGAAGCATTTTGTAATCATTTATTCGCTGTCCTCCCGTAACCCACTCTTCGCTTACTCCTAACAAATCAAAGCTAAGTGTATAACCTGGGTCTTTTGGATCCGGCATTGTGTAGAAGGGGCGTTTCTTTGTTGGATAATGGGTTATAAATACAAATGGAGAGCCACATTCTTCGTTTGCCCATTTGCAGATCTCTTTTTCATCTGCTGGGTCAAGATCCGGTTCGTTTCGGTGATCTCTTTTGGTTCTTTTAAAAATAATTCCAAGTGCATCTCTCATCTTCATTCTCGGAATTGATTTTTTAAACTCGGGAAGAGTTACTCCGAAAAGCTTCAGTTCTTTTTGGTTTTTTTCTCTAACATCTTCGATCATAGACAGAACAACTTTTTCCGCCCATTCCATAATCTCTTCCCAAGAATTTATGAACCCAAATTCCGCATCAAGACTTACATATTCAGAAAGATGTCTCGTTGTGACAGATGGCTCTGCTCTATATGCATGGGCGATCGTAAAAACTCTTTCAAAGATAGAAGTCATTATTTGCTTATACATTTGAGGTGATTGTGCAAGGTAAGCTTTATGATCATAATATTCAACAGGAAAAACTTCTGCGCCCCCTTCTGTTGCAGTCGGAACGAGTGTCGGAACAAAAATTTCTGTAAAACCTTCTTCTTTAAGTGTCTTTCTAAAAGATTGCGCTAAAGTTTGCTGAATTTTAAAAATTGCAGAAACTTTTGGATGGCGCAAGCTCAATGATCTGTTATCAAGAAGGGTTGGCAGTTCCAGATTTAACACATCTGCGCCTATGTCAAATGGTAGGGCTTCGGCTTTTGAGATAATTTCGATATTCTCAACTTCTATTTCGACACTTCCAGTATCTAATTCTTTATTTATTGTGGCCGTTGGTCTTTGCTTAACCGATCCTTGAACTTTGATGACATATTCGGGTTTTAATTCCTCGGCTTTTTTGTATGCAACTTGTGAGATTTTTGGATTTATAACTAACTGAACTATTCCGGATCTGTCTCTTAAATCAAGAAAAATCAGCTTTCCGTGATCCCGCCTTGTCTTTATCCACCCCGCAAGCAAAACTTCTTTGCCAAGCCGGCTAGGGGTTTCCAAGGTAAGCACTCTTTTTTCTGAAGATTTGACATTTGACATTTGACATTTGACATTGTATCCAATTTTTACCCTCTTGACAAGCTGTGATACACTGATATAGATTTATATTGTATGAATTCTTTCCAAGTTTTTAAGCACACTTCCTTTCTCATTGATTGAGATTGGGGCTTGTTGGAAAGAAACCCTCCCAATTTTAGTTTAAATGGGAGATTTTTATTTTAAGGAGGTGATTAAATTGAGAAGTAGAAGTGAGGCAATAGAAATGTTCGGAGGACACGTTCCATCAAGGGGCGCTCTAGATTTAGTTCAAAGGGCACTTGATTTTGGGATTGATCCATCACGCCATGTTAGGGCAGCCGTAGAGAGCACAGAGGCACATGGAAGAAGAAAGGTTATAGTCAAACCTGATAATCCCTTAGGTGCATTAAAAAATGCAGTAACAGATAGAAGATTTGCTGGTAGATAACGACCAAAAAGAAATTATTCAATTTTCCTAAAATCTTTTATCTTAAGCTGAATTCTGCTATTTCCATTCCATCGATCTTCATCAATCGTATAAACTAAATCGATTTTATCACCGATTCTTATTTCGTTTGCTCTATCTCCCAGACCAAACCCAATTGCATCAAAATATTTTCCATCTTTTTGAACTCTTAATTTTAAGTGCAATCCATCATTACCAACCAGCCTCATATCCTCAACCGTCAGATTTTTTGACAAAAAAACTGGAGTAGGATTTCCAATTCCAAACGGAGCAAGTTTTTGAAGTTTTTTATAAAATTCAAAATTTATATAAGACAACAGAACTTCAAGGTCAATATTTAAAATTCTCTTTAGTTTTTCTGTATCCAAAAGTTTTACTGCTAACTCTTCGAATTTTTTCTCAAGAACCGCTATCTTGGATGTTTCTACGGTAAAACCTGCTGCCATAGGGTGACCCCCTGCATCAACCAAAAGATCGGACGCTCCTCTTATAAACTCGATAATATTAAAACCTGGGATGGAGCGGGCTGATGCCTTGCTGTATTTTTCACCTATAGAGAGAACTATGGATGGGCGATAAAATTCTTCAACCAATCTTCCTGCTACAAGACCTATTACTCCCTGCTGGTAAGATTCATGAGCAATAAACAGCAATTTTGGGATTTGTGATTTGAGACCTGCCTTGCCGGCAGGCAGGTTTGTGATTTTTAATCTCGCATGCTCAAACGCCGAAATAGTTAATTCCTGTCTTCTTTTATTTGTGCTCCCAAGTTTTTCCGTCAACGCTTCTGCCCTTTTTAAATCTTTCGTACATAAAAGCCTTAAGCTATCCATCGCATACTCAAGCCTTCCCATTGCATTAAGCCTTGGAGCAATAACATGACCTATCTCAAAAATATCAATTAAATCTTTATCTATTCCTGCCTCTTTTATAAGAGCTAACAGTCCCAGCCTTTTTGTTTTTCGAAGATCTTCGATTCCAAATTTTACAAGCGTTCTATTTGCCTCTGTTAGAGGAACTAAATCAGCCACAGTTGCCAGCGCAACCAGTTCTAAATGCTGGTTAGTTTGTGATTCGTGATTTGTAATTTGTGATTTATTTAGGATTTCGAATTTCGAATTTAGGATTTCCTGGCTTAAAAGCCAGGCCACTCCCGCTCCGCAGAGCTTGGTCGTATGAAAAATAGCATGAGCATTAGGAAGATTTTTTGAAGGAACATGATGATCGGTAATAATAATATCAATTCCTTTTTTATTTGCATACTCCACCGCCTCGCTTGCAACAATTCCATTATCTACGGTAATTATTAATTTAATTTTTGGGTTTTTTAAAAGAAGGTTATCTATTCCGATTTTTGAAAGACCATAACCTTCATCTAATCTGTGAGGAATATATGGCAGAGCTTTTGCTCCTGCCTCTGTTAAAGTTTCCCATAAAATTGCCGCGCCACTTATCCCGTCAACATCATAATCCCCAAAAACAATAACTTCTTCTTTTTTTTTAATTGCTTTATTTATTCTTTTAATTGTTTTTTCTAATTGATTTTTATTTATACCCACACTTTTAGCTGTTACACCGGAAAGTCGTGGATTCAGGAACCTATCGATTTCTTTCTTATTTGTTAATCCTCTATTCTTAAGAAGTATTTTAACTATCTCATCAACTTTTGATTTGTGATTATACAAGAGCTTCCATTTCTTCATACCAAAAATTCTTTCTGCTATACTATATCAAACCCCGCCTTGGCGGAGCAAGGTATGAAGTTTGATATTCCTGATGAGATTGTTTCGATTTATAAAAAGCTTGAAAAATCGGGATTTGAAATTTATTTTGTTGGTGGCTGTGTAAGAAATCTTCTTCTTAAAAAGGAGGTTAAAGACTGGGATCTAACAACCACTGCAACGCCGCAGCAGATTCTTAAAACTTTTCCTCAAGGTTTTTATGATAACCAATTTGGAACCGTTGGCATACCTCTGAAAGACAAACAGGTGATTGAAATAACAACGTATAGAACCGAGCATGGATATATAGACAGAAGGCATCCTAAAAAAGTTTCTTGGGGAAAATCTATAGAGGAAGATTTATCACGACGCGACTTTACAATAAATGCAATTGCCCTCAAGCTTTACTCTCAACCCCAGGGGTTGACGCACGAAATTATTGATCCGCTCAAAGGGCAGGAGGATTTAAAAAATAAAATAATAAAAGCAGTAGGCGATCCTAAAAAAAGATTTAAAGAAGATGCGCTAAGACTTATGAGAGCCGTAAGACTTGCTACTGCGCTTTTATTTACGATTGAAGAGAATACATGGAGCGAAATTGTAAACGATTCAAGACTAATCGATGAAATTTCTAAAGAAAGAGTGAGAGATGAGCTTTTAAGAATTCTCTCAAGTGATTACCCCTATGAGGGGATAATGCTTCTTAAAAATAGCGGTCTTTTAGAATATATTTTACCTGAACTTCTGGAAGGAGAAGGAATTTCGCAGGTAAGGCCTGGCAGGCACCATACTACTGACGTATTTACTCATAATGTTTTATCTCTTAAATTCTGTACTTCTAAAGATTCTATTGTTCGCTTAGCTACTCTTCTTCATGACGCGGGAAAACCAAAAGTTGCATCAAAAGATGAGGAAGGTTTTATTATTTTCCATAATCATGAGATTTCGGGAGCAAAAATTGTCAGAGAAATTTGCGAAAGATTAAAATTCTCAAAAAAAGACAGAGAAAAGATTGTAAATCTTATAAGATGGCATATGTTTACAGTTGATGAAAAGATTACAGACGCGGCTGTTAGAAGATTTATAAGAAGAGTAGGTGTTGAAAGTGTCAAAGACATGATGGATCTTCGAATCGGAGACAGACTCGGAGGAGGAACTCAAACGGCAGAAAGTTGGAGGCTTAAACTTTTTAAAAAAAGGGTGGAAGAGCAATTGCAGCCGGCTCCATTTTCCATAAATGACTTAGCAGTTGACGGGAATGACATAATGAAAGTATTGAATATTAAACCGGGTCCAAAAATCGGCGAAATTCTCCAAAAACTTTTTGAAGAAGTCGATGAAGACCTATCAAAAAACACCAAAGAATATTTAATAAAAAGAATAAAAAAACACACATTATAATAATAACCGTGTATCGGTAAACTGGAACACTGTACGATTGAAATGAGAAGGTATCGATTTCTAACAAAAGACAGCGTATACGGTGCACTAAATAAGTTAAGAAATGCTTTTCTAGCAGCTAGAGACGGAGATGAAGTAAACGAAATAATAAATGGGATTTTAAGCTATGACGAGAGATTAAAAATTGGCAGAAGAATATTGGTAGCTGAAATGTTAAAAGGTGGTTTTACGATTGAAGAGATAGTCAATACTTTAAAAGTTGGAAGAACAACCGTGTTATTTGTAAGCAGGAATCTAGATCAATTTCCAAATTGTTTTGAATTACTTGAGAAAAGAAATAATAAGGTGGAAAAGGAATATCAGAATAAAAAGCATCGATTGCTCGGTGGGTCTAAAAAGATATTTAAATCAAAAGAATATACTGGTTATAAAAGGTCTAATGTTAATAGATAATCCCGTTTCAGTAGTACAGTCTACGGAAATAATTGATATAACTTCCTACATTCTAAGTTGAATCCGAACACCTGATGTATGAGTCAAAAACTTCCTGTGGTGTTTGATAGTCAAGACACTTTCTGGGTCTGTTATTTATCT
>MFNM01000028.1 GCA_001782085.1 Candidatus Levybacteria bacterium RIFCSPHIGHO2_01_FULL_37_33 | reverse complement strand
CAGAAATCCTGCATGGGACAAAAAGAATATTTTATAAGAGGAACTGAAAGTTTCGTCAATTGTAATCCTAAAACACTGCCTTCAGTTTCTAAAACCCCCTAATTATTTACTGGAATATCTCCTGAACCAGATCTTCAGCCTTTTCTGCGACTTGCCTCATTTTTGCTCTGTCTCTGCTCATTCTTTTAAGAGGCATCTCTTCTGGAGTCAAAATACCTACGTTGACGTTTGTTAACCCTTGAATTTTTTCCAGAGATTGATTATAAAGCCGATTCCTCGCAAGAGTTGCGGTTCTAAGACCTGGAGAAAATTTTTTCATATAGAGACGTGCGAAGATTTTTTCAAAAAGGGGAGGAGAATTACTCTTTCTGCCAAGAGCATTATTTAAAATAATTAAAATGTCCGTACATCCCTTCTTTAGCACAAAATCAATTGGTATTCCATTTCCAATCGCCCCATCGCAATACTGCCTTCCTTTTATAGTAATCGTCCTGTTATAGATGATTGGCAAGGCAGAAGATGCGCAAATGGCATCAATTATGTCTATTTTTCTATCCTTCATGTCTAATAATTCTCCTTTTCCCGTTTTTGCATCTGTAACGGTAACATAAAATTTAGATCGGGAAGATCTGATATGTTTTTGATCAAGCGGTTTAACATTCCTAAACACGGAGTCTAAATAATCAATATCCATAATTTTCGATACGCGGGCAAGATTTATAAACTTATTTTCGGCTAGCTCTTCCAAATAAATTGAAGTCCCCAGTGTTGTCTGACCGCTTAAAAAATATGCGCATATGGGAGAGCCGGCAGATACTCCTACGACGATGTCAAATACATCTGCCATACCGGATTTCTCAAATCCCCTTAATGCCCCTGCGCTAAAAACTGCGCGCATTCCTCCTCCGCCAATAATAAGTGCTGTTTTTATTCTGGTGTGTTCTAGATTACCCTTGGAAAGCAATTTCTTTTTAGACAAAAGGCTTCTGACAAGGGGAGAGTTATCTGCTCTTCCTTTTTTAAGAATTAATCGATCAAGAGGCTGCATAAAAAGCATTATACCATCCCATCAAGAGGTTTTAGTGAAGGAGGGTTTCTTGCAATTTTTTGTATTGTTCCTGCGGCGTCCCTTTAAAAATAAATGATGTTGCTACAAATCGATCGGCTCCGGATTCCTTTGCCCGCAAGATAGTTTGATCATTTATTCCTCCATCTACCTCTATTGAAACAAAAGATTTTTCTCGTGCTTTTTTTATTTTCTCCAAATTCTTTTCTACAAATTCCTGATTTGAGAAGCCGGCCTTAACTGTCATAAAAAGCAGAACATCAAGATCCGAAAGAGGCACTTCTATTGCATCAATTTCTGAGCCTTGATCAACTCCTAAACCTACCTCTCCTAATAACTGTGCCTTTGCAACAAACTCCACCTGATCCGACATTTTTTCTATATGCCCGATAAATCTTCTAAATCCCGCGTCTGCCCAGGGTTTTAAAAAATTGATGGGCTCATCAACCATCATATGAAGCTCAAAAGGAATATCTTGAGTATATTTTTTAAAAGGCGCAGGATCTAAAAAGGTCGTATTGGGAGCAAACTTTCCGTCAATTAAATCTATATGAATTGCCTTTGCAAAAGGCAAAACCTGCTGAATTTTCATTTCTATAACAGGCCAGTCTTTCTCTAAAATTCCCGGAATTATACTATATTTCATTTTCGATTTTATCAATTTCCGAAAGTCTTCTAATCTTTTTTTCTTCTTTTGAGAACGGGGTTTCCAGAAAAATTTTGACGATTTTTTTAGCGGTCTCCTCGTTTACAAAATCAGAGGGAATTGCGAGTATATTGATGTCATCATCTTTTCGGGCTTCTTCCACCTGTTCTACCGAAACTGCAAGACCGCTTCTAATATGTTTAAATTTATTCGCAACAATATCAACGCCGACTCCTGATCCGCATATAATTATTCCTCTGGATTCAAGGGGTTTTTTAAGATCATCTCCAACGTTTTTTGCTACTTCCTGAGCAAATAATGGATAATCATCATCCGGATTATATTTAAAAGCTCCTAAGTCTTTTACGGAAATTTTATTTTCCAAAAACCATGTTTTAAGCTCTTTTTTTAATTTAAAACCCCTATGATCTGCTCCCAGATAAATTTTCATGCAGTTTTCCTTTCATTCATGAAAAGATCATAAAAATATTGAAAATTTTTACTTATCTGACCTACCGCCTCATCATGACTTATTTTTCCGTCTTTGAATAAGACAAGGGGATCCCAAAAAATTGTCCGACCGACCGCAAATCCTATAATTCCCTCAACTCTTGCACCCGAAGTAATCCATTTTCCTACTTCTTCTTGCTCTGCGCCTCGTCCCAAAACAACAATCCCAACATTGTCTCGTCCATCTATTCTCGCTCTTTCAGCAAGTGCTCGGTAGTCTTCTTCTTTTTCCATTCCCTCCATCTTCCATACATCCGGACTAACTCCTCTATCCTGAAATTCCCTAACAACCTCTACTGCAAGTTTTGGTCTTAATTCCCTATCATATCTGTTTTTTTCTCCGCCTACGCTTAACAGTTGGCTTTCTGATACTCCAATCAACACCTCGATCATAAATTTATAATTATTGTCATGGCAAAAATCATTTAGCCTCTTTAATTCTTTCAACTGTTTCTCTTTTAAGTCAGGGTCATCCTCCGGATTATAACGAATCAGGGCTTTTGCAAAAGTAGGATTATATTTTTTAATATGCTCTCCAAATTGATCCTCATATTCAAAAGCAAATTCGTTTTGCCCGCTCTTTTCGGTTGTTAAAAGAGTAACATAACCTTCTTTAATTGAATCTTTTAATATCTCATCTCCAAACTGTTCATCCACCAAAATAGCTGCAAATTTTTTTGAAATCTTTTCTAAAACTGCTTTCTTAAATCCCTCATAAATTATTTGTTTTTCTTCTTTTATTTTTTCGATAATCTCAGGAGTCAGATCTTGTTTCTCAACATCGAACATCCCTTTTTCAAATGAAGACCTATGATCAAAAGGAAGAATAAATAGAAGCTTATCGTATCCTAGGTTATTCATTTTCTTTCTTTTCCATCTCCTCTGTCCTCAAAAGACCAGCCGTTGCCCCGACTTTAGCAATTACCGATGCCGCATTTTCTGATCCCCATTTCATTGCCGTTTGATAATTTTTGCCTGCTAAAACTGCTCCGATAAATCCGCTTGCATACGCATCTCCTGCCCCTGTTCTTTCAACCACTTTAGAATCTATTGCTCTATGCGAAAATATATTATTTTGATCATCTATTAAAAACGACCCGTTAGTCCCGTCTGTAATAACGGCAACCTTGGCGCCTTTATTTTTGATGCTAAGAAGCAGATCTTTTATAAAATTTTCCTCATTGGTTACTTTTAAATTGCAGATTTTAGCTGCTTCTTCTTTATTCAAAAAAACAATTTCAGAATTTTTTATTACTTCTTCTGTATAGTCTTCTTCACTATCTAGCTGAAGTGTCCCTGGATTAAAGGCGAGTTTTACATTGTTTGTCCTTATAAATTCTAGTGTATTTTTATATACCTGCCTCCATTTATTTTCTAAAGAAGTTAGATAAACCCACTTAGTATTTATATTCTCAAAAGAAAAATCGTGTTCTCTTTCTGTGTTTTCTTCAAAAATAGTTCTATCTCCTTTAAAATTTAAGATTATGGAAAAAGAGGAAGGTTGATGTGTGGTCTGTTTAAGATAAATTTCTGATACTCCTTCTTCTTTTAATGTGTTTATAATTTTTTGAGCAAACTCATCAGTGCCTATTTCAGCAATTATTGCAGATTTAAAACCCATTCGTGATAAACTAACGGCTACATTGGAAGCGTTTCCTCCTACCATAAAATAGGCTTTATCTACTGGAGCTTTTTCTCCTGTCTTTATGCATAATTCATGAGTTTTGGAGTCCACCCGAAAGTGTTTATTGGCTTCATGAACCCACAAAAAAATATCGAGAGTCGCTTTCCCAATTGAAACAATATCGAAGGAGTCCATACAATCATTATGTATCAAAGAAAGACAGGGGTCAATTACTTGCCGATAATAACCAGAGCATCTGCTGAAGAACTGGCAGAAAGATCAGAAGACGAAGATCCTATCGTATAACTTGCCGCTAAATCTTTTTTAAGAAGAGAGAGATAATCGCTCTTTGCACTTTTAACTTGAATAGTTACGTTACTGTAATTAAAATTATCCGCATTTCCCGTAGAAGTAAGATATCCAAGATCTTTTAATATTCCCGCTGCCTTTCCTGCTACTCCTGCTTCTCCTGAGCCGTTTTGAACTTCAACCGAAAGTTTACTTCTATCAAGACCGGTTGTCTTATCTATTGGATTTGACGAAGGCTTGGGCGTTGGGGTATTAGTTGGCTTGGGCGTTGATGTTGGCTCATCCGTTGGACTTGGCTCCGGTATATCTGTTGGGATTTGAAACTCCGTAGGAGTCGGAGTAATCTTGGGACTTTCTTTATTATTCTTTGATCCTAAAAGTTTATTACCCGCAAAAATAATTATTAAAATAATTACGATTGCCACAACGAGAAAAAGAAAACGCTTAGGTTTCTTTGGAGATTTACTAATAGCAGGTGTCGGAAATGCCGAATCTTCCATAATTTAGGCAAATACTACCACATCATTTTGTTTTTAGCAAGATGGAGAATATTTTTTGCTATAATAGGTGAGCCTTATGCGAAAGATATTTTTTCTTCTGGTTTTGATTTTTCTTTTTACTATTTCTTTTTTTATTCAAGTCCCCAAATCATCGTCCGATGAGCTTTCCGATATAACAAAGCAAATTGAGGATTTAACGACTTCGCTAAATCAATCTCTAAAAGCAACTGCGCCACTTGAATCTCAACTTACCAGTTTGAAAAAACAAATTATCGGCATTAAAAATCGATTAACATTCATAGAAAATGATATAGCTGTTAAAGAGAAAAATATCAGTGATGGATACAAAAATTTGGCAAAACAACAGCTGATCTTAAACCGGGCAATACGTGACTTTTATATAAAATCTTATTACAACTCGCCAATCTGGGTTTTCTTCTCCAGCTCCTCTGTTACAGATATTACTCAGATCCTGGCGTATCAAAGAGCTACAACAAATCAGAACAAAGCAATAATTACAAATATCGCCCTCACTACTCAAGACCTTGAGGCAAAAAAAAAGAATCTTGAAAATGAAAAGAAACAACTATCTTCCTTAGAAGCTAGTCTTGACGAACAATCGGCAAAACTTGATGAAGTAGTCTCAGGTGCTAAAAAATACCAAGCCGGTTTATCGAGCAAGATTGCAGAGCTTTCTGCAAAACAGCAGGAGATTTTAGGCCAAAGACTGGCAAGCTTAAACATTCCAAGATCCGCAGGAACCGCTGCTCCTGCATGTATTGATGACAGAGATAAAGACCCGGGATTTGCTGAAAGACTCGCTTTCTTTACTTATGGAGTTCCAAATCGAACAGGACTAAACCAATATGGAGCAAAGAGCCGAGCAGCCACTCAAGGACACGAGGATATTCTCCGAGCGTATTATGAAGGAATCAGTTTTGAAACAAGATCCAATATTAATATAAAAGTTCAGGGATATGGAGAAATGCCTCTTGAAACTTATCTTTTGGGAATTTACGAAATGCCAGAAGACTGGCCAATGGAAGCGCTAAAAGCGCAGGTAATTGCAGCAAGATCTTACGCTCTAGCCTACACAAATAATGGAGCAGGTGAAATATGTACGACTCAATCTTGTCAGGTATATAAACAGCCTAACAAAACCGGACAATGGAAAACTGCTGTTGAACAAACAGCAGGAAAAGTTATGGTAAATGGTGGACAAGTTATCAAAGCCTGGTATTCTTCAACTCATGGGGGTTATGTTTTATCAACAAGTGAACTCCCTGGCTGGTCAGCAACATCCTGGACAAAACACGTGATAGATACAACTACTGGATCTGCGGGAAGTTTTTCAGACCTAAACAATAATGCATATGATAAAGATTCTCCGTGGTTTTATTGTGACTGGGGATCAAGATCGCAATACAACAAAACTGCCTGGCTAAAAAGTGAGGAGGTTGCTGATATTGTAAATGTTATTCTTTTGGCAAGAGCAGATTCGGGAACTAAGGAAAAACTGTATCAGACAGATAAGCCCCATCCTTTTGGAGGCGAGGTTTGGAATGAAGAACGCGTAAAATCCGAGCTTCGGGCAAGAAATATAACTCCATATAATAGTGTCTCTGGTCTTTCTGTAAGTGTTGATTTCGGAGGAGGAAAAGTGAATTCAGTAACTGTTTCGGGTAATGCTGGGTCAAGCTCGTTTTCAGGATCTGAATTTAAGGATTGGTTTAATCTTAGGGCTCCGGCAAACATACAGATCGTCGGTCCATTATATAATATAGAGCAGAGGTAATATGCCGGATATTTTTGTCGCACAGAATAATAATAAAAAAACTGAGAACCTCTTAAGTCCAACAGAGACCTCTCACAAGGTTGGGATATCGGAAAAACATGAAAAAAAGATAGATCACCATAATAAAAATCGTTTAGAAAGAGGTATAAAAATTTCTAAAAAAATTTCATTTTCGAATCAGAAAGAAGATGAGGAAATAATATTATTTTTAAGAGCTCATTTTATAACAAATTTCCCATGGATAACAATTTCTGTAATTCTTATTATTTTGCCAATAATAATTTTGATAATTTCAAATTTTATAGATAACTCGCTGCCCTTTGTTACCGCTGAATTAATTTTTATTTTGATCTTATTCTATTATCTAATAACTTTTGCTTATGCCTTAATAAATTTTATGAAATGGTTTTACAACATTTTAATTATCACGAATTTAGGAATAGTTGATGTTGACTACTCAGGTTTGTTATATCATGATGTTGCATTTACTAAATTAAATTTAATCGAGGATGTTAACTATATTAAAACAGGGTTTTTAAGATCTCTT
>MFNM01000027.1 GCA_001782085.1 Candidatus Levybacteria bacterium RIFCSPHIGHO2_01_FULL_37_33 | reverse complement strand
TCTTCCAACTCCCGGAAGACCAATTAACTGGCAAGAATTTCCGTTTTTAATAAATGAGAGAACTTTTTCTATCTCCTCAAAGCGAGAAGTATCAGGATAGAGAGACTCGAAGTGAGCATTTTCAATTGTTTCATTGTTCAATTGTTTCATTGTTGTTAATCCTTTAACTTTTCATTTGTAAACTTAATAAGCTGATGGATTTCTTTCGGTAATACTAGAAGTTCATTTAAAATATGCTGATAATGTTCTTTTGTAAGCAAGTTTCTGATCTTTGATTTCTCATTCCAATCCAAGCCTTCTTGTACTGAGCCAAAACTATAATAATAAAATTTGTTTTTATCTTTCTTGCCATATCTTCCAAAGCCTTCGGCAATATTTGCGGAAATAGAATCAATTGCAGTTACAAATTGTTCTCCGATTGTTTTCTTTTCAAACCATTCCCATTTTTTTATAATCTCCCACACATAGTTAGATAGTCTTAAAGACCTCTTGTAGCAATCAATGTCGTTAAGCTTTAAATATTTCATTAACAATGTAACAATTTAGCAATCTAGCAATCTAGCAATGAAACAATGGATAGTCGTAATCATATTGTAATCTTCCTGAAAGCTATTTATCAAGCACTTCGGCTTCGCTCCGTGTACACTCCCCTCACTATGAAAGAGTTTGAAGTAAAAGCACAAATTGATGATCAAGGTTTGACAAAGCCTATCGGCCCTTCTACACTTGATGTAAGAGGACCCCGCCAGATGCGGGGTAAAGATATTTTTATGGCCGAAGGAAACGGAGAACAACCCCCAAAACAACCCGAACCTGTTTCTGGAGCTGGTGGAGGATCTCCGCCAGAAAAGCCACCAGTTGTAGGTGTTGCAGGAGGTGGGGATGATAACGGTGGGGATGATAGAAATAATGAAAGTGAACAGCCGGCTGACGAAGGAGAAAGCAGGCTAGGACTAAATATTAATAAGGAAGGAGTTACGGATGAAAAAATCCTAAGAGATATTAGAGGAGCAGAGGCGGGATACGCACAAGCAAGTACTCTTGACGAAAGATTAAATGTTTTAAAAGACGCTTATCAAAAGATTATCCAAGAAGATGTTGTTAATGAGCAAAAGGATATAGGACTAAGTGCTTTGCAAGAGTATATAGATATTCTTAAAGCTCAAAAAGATTTACAGTTGGGGGCAGTAGCAGCAGAGAAGGAATTATCTCAAAAAGAAAAAATGGAGGCGAGTAATCAAGCAAGACAGATGAGAGAAACAATTCTAAATCCAGATTTAAGCTACGTAGATAAGCTACAGGAAATTGAAGACATTATAAACGGTTTGGATCCTACCGAAAGAATATACCCTCATGTAATAGCCATGGCTATAGGAGAAATTGAAGCCAGAGATTTCGACTACATAATTGAAGATACGTTGGAGTACTCTCTTGAGAGATTTCTAAATAGAGCAGATGCCCAACCTTTAGAAGAATATCCTCAATTTACTTTTACAGAAAACGAAAATATAGCAATACTAACTCACACGGCGAGGAGATTTGATGAGGCGAGGAAAAAAGCTGGCCTAGAGCTTGGTATTAATCCCGGCAGAAGAGAAATGTTTACCTATCTAACCACCCTTACCAATAGAAGAAAAGTAATGCACGAATTATTTAAAAGTATGAATGATTTAGAAAGTTATACAGGTTTAGTAACAAGAGCGCTTAGAAAAAGTGGGATGAGTTTTATAGAAAAACAGTTGGTTGGAGTGTCCGATGTTCAGATGGTATATGACCAAGTGCTACTTTCTCTAAAATCTCTTAAGCCTGCGGAACAAGGTTGGCTTCTTGAGGATGATTTTGAAATTGGAGATAAAATGGTTAAGGAACTACTTGATGAATCAGCGAAACATAATTCTGATGATTTTAACAAAAGATTTATTAGAAATAGTGGTACTCCGGAGGGCGTTGCGGATACCAGACCTTTAAGACAATGGGAGATAGACAGAGCATTTCATATGGGTAGAGATTTAAGCGCTGCATCTCAAAGGAGAGTAGTTTACGGAATTTTAGGAGACGTTCCCGAAAACGTTGATGATTTTTTAAAATCACTTGTTCATGAACCTATTGCTAGAAGACTTGCTCCATTTAAGACAATTCCAGAACGTTTCTTTAGCCAGGGTATAGCAAAGCGTTTTTTATCGATATTTAAAGATGAACAGAGAAGAAACGTGAATGGAGAAATAAACTACAACAAATATGGATATATAAGAGACGGAAAACCTGTTGGGTTATTTGGTAGTTCTCAAGGAGATTTTGCGATTTTAGATCTTGAAATAACTGATCCAAAAAGCAGTTCTTGGCGTTCTAGACTCTTATATCTTAAGAATTCCCGTTTTCAAACTGAAGTGTTTAGCGGTAAACAAATGACATTGGGAGCCTATTTAGATGCAACAAAAGCCGAATACGTTAGAGGAAAAAGTCATCGTGAAAAATCTCGAGCAATAAGCGAATGGAATGAAGCAATAAGAGATAGAATTTCAAGCCAGAGACTTTTTCTGGGAGTGCTCACGCGTTACCCAGATTTAGATGCGGGAAATAAAACTGCTATTTGGAATAATGTGGCAAAATTTATGCCTTCTCGCATAGCATCTCTTTTACCTAACGAAACTTTAGAAATAGTAGATAGTGGGTTGAGCTTAAACGGAGATAGAGATCAAGCTGTTTTAAGATGGATGGGTATTGCAAAAAAACTATGGACTGCAGAGAGAATGAGAGTAGGAAATGATGCAAAGGTCTTAAGCGGAGAAGTCGGAGAACATCATGATTTGGATTATTATTTTGAAAAAGTGGGATTAACAGATGTTGCAGAGATTGCAATTGTAAGACAGATTCAGGAATTGGGTGAAAACTTTGCGCCAACTCTTGCCAATGTTAAGTTTCCATTTACAGCATTTTTGGATGATGCGCCAGAGACAGACTGGGAGAGATTGAGTGATTTTGATTTTACAAGAATTTTGGTGAGCGATCAAAACTCTTTCCAGGAAGGTTACGGACCTATAATTGGCCTTTTTGATAACCCGGTTCACAAACCAGAAGAGATTGCTAAGGTTCTTCAGGAGGCTTTTGATAAAATAAAAATCCCGCCGGGTGTGCAAACTGCTCAAAAAATATTTGAACCTATTGTTAAATCAACCATTAAAATGAGACAGATGTTTACAAGAGCAAAATGGATGGGGACCACCCTGTCAAGATTATTAAGAATCCCGACGTCTCCCATTGAGGAATATAATTTAAGTGCACACGTAGCTGATGATGAAAACGATGTTGCTGGCATGTTGCATGTATTGGCTCAACATGAAGTATTGTCTGATGACCCTAACCAAGCGGATGAAAAAGGTAGAACTCAATTTATGAGAGTTAAGGAAGAGTTAGGCGCTGATAAATTAGCTGTTCTGTTAGCCTATGTTAGACTTATAATTCAATTATTTGGGCCAGCATTTGGCATGGAATTTTTGAAAGCTATGGGAATAAAATTGCAGTAAGAGTACTATCTGCCACCAACAATCTTACCGAGAAATGCAAGTCCCCTTCCTCTTTGTCTCCAGCCCCCCGCAACACTAGGATCGGGCACATATTCCCTGCTGCTCAGTATAGTCTGGCCAATGTTCCTGCCAGTTCCGATTGGCACCGCAGTACCAGCTCCAACTGCTGCGCCGATTGAGGAGAGATCCATCTGCGGAGCATTAAATGCTGTTTTCATCATCTTAACCACGTTTGGAATAGTTAGAATAATCCCAAGGCCAATAAGAGCTCCAAACTGTTTGGTTTCCGCAAGGTTTCCTATAAAGGGAGGTACAAATGCCTGACCGGATGAAACAGAAGCGAACGTAATAGTATCCATAAATACTTTTCCAAGCATGAACATAACAAGAGTTGCGGGAAATGCCGCAAGATTCCCAAGCATGCTTCTTAGCCAGCCTGAGAAGCTAATCTTACTTCCGGGGACAAGGCCTCCTATTATCCAGAATGGCGCAAACACTATATTAATTAAGATAGCTATGTATGCTCCCAAAAGCGCAAACCATACGCGGAAAAGAGCCCAGAGAAGTACAATTGCAATAATAAGAAATGCAATACCTCCGCCCAGAAGAGAAATTCCGCCCCCGCCAACTCCGATAATATTTCCTATTATTCCTCCTGCTACATTTCCTATACCCGCTCCAACAAGAGTTCCTACTCCAGGAGCGATTACTGTTCCTATACCCGCTCCAACAAGAGTTCCTACTCCTCCTGCTGGACTGACGCTTCCCAAAAGACCTCCAAAAATTTTTCCGAAAAGTCCGCCAAAAGCATTATTGAAAAATCCTGTTATCATTCCACTGATTGCCTCAGCCCCGTTTTTCGCAATATCAAGTCCCCCAGACAAACCTACGGCACCCATAGGGGTTGTTCCCGCAATATTTTGAGGAGATAAAGATGTGACATCAACGCCGGGTATGCTATTGAACATGCCATAGAACAGATATATCGCTATCCACATAACGTCAATAAGAAATCCTGCAATTGCGAATGAAAACGTGACAAGAAGAATACCAATTATCAGTTTTGGAATTTGATTTTGTATTGTCATTACAGTACGGGGATCAATTCTAATTCTAAGCATTATTGCAACGCCTATAATTACAAAAACCAAGACAAAAAGCATGTATGCGATATTGCGGAAGGCAGTCCAGATATTCATAAGAGGACTTATGGCATAAAATCCTGTTCCAAAATCCACAGTCGGGCCGGTGTCTGCAGGAGTTCCGGGAGTGTCTTCATAATCAGCCAGACGTGCAAAAGCCGGTTTGGTAATTCCGAAGTTTTGGGCTAGATTTTGTATGTAGTCTATTGTGTGGAGAGGAGGCGTATAAAGCATCGTAATCATATTTCCCATAAAGCCAATTGCCCCTCCGCCGTTATCAACGTAGCCAATTTTTCCTGTTTTAGGGTCAGGACCGAGACATTTGCCATTGGGATTAACAGGATCAACCCCTGCGATAAGACAAGAAAGCCCGGATGCTACTTCAAGCATTACGCTCTGTGTATAAGTGTGCAGATTTTTGGGAACATCGGGGTTGGTGTTTGGTGCAGTATAGGAATTTTGAGGAGCGGGGTTTATTGATTGGGCAGAAACACTTTGAATAGAGAATAGAGAATAGAGAATAGAGAATAGGAAGAAAAGAAAAATTTTTGGTCCAACTTCTCTAGAGCTTCGTCGGACAAAGGCAGAAATTTTCATTCCTTTCCAGTTTGATATATTTTTGGACTCTTGTCAAGGAAAGGCAGGATTATCTGCCTTGTGACTCAAGAATATCAGCGAATCCGCGACAGGTAAGAATTTGAGTTCCCCGATACTTCCCAAGAATGAGCAAATCTTTATCTTCACTTACTAAATAATCAGCACGGGCAGCAATTGCCGTTTCCAAAAATTTATTATCTTTTATGTCCCGCGATATATTCGGAATATCTCCAATTTCAACTACTTCAGCTTGGGATAAAAAATCCAAAAGTTGTTTGTAGTCAATACTTACAGACGAGGCGAATTTGCTATGTATCTCAGGACGCTTTAATACTTCAAAAAGTTCAACAAGAAGCGGTTTTGATACAACCAATCTATACTTTTTGCCATGGAGAAATATTGTTCGTCCACAAGCATTGTTTGGCTTAATGAGACTACGAACAAAGACGACGGTATCAAGAACGATGCGCATTCTTTTTTCGTACCGCCGCAACAGCCTGGTCGATAGCGGTATCTATTTGCTTGTCTGTATACTTACGTTTGCGAACTTCTTCACGAAGCGGCGCAAACATATCATACAAGTCTTTCATCCATGGTGAGGACGCAGCAGTGTCTGTAACCTGAAGCGGTTTAATGCGCAGTTCGCCCTGAGTTAAAGAGAGCTGTAGCACAGTACCTTTCGTAATACCAAGTTGCCTTCGAAACTCTGCCGGAATAGTAATTTGCCCACTTCGCAGGGGTTGTACGAGTTTTGTCATATTTATTTCCTTAATTACAATATTACACAATTACAATGACTGTGTCAAGGGAGGAGCTTTTTGGCGGAGGGAGGGAGATTCGAACTCCCGGTCGTCCTACGACGACATTCGCTCTCCAAGCGAACGCACTAGGCCACTATGCGACCCCTCCAAAACTAGCTACTAGCGATTAGTAACTAGTGGTTAGATACTATTTCTTTTTTTGCTTCTTGCCAGACTTGCTTATCCGATTTATATGTTAGTTTATTTTCAACTTCATCAATATCAATCCACTCCACATTTTCCATTTCCCAGTCATGATTCTTCGTGTCCCCCGAAACATATTCCATAAGAAAATAATATACTGTTTTTTTTATTTTACTTCCCTCAAAATTATACCAGTAAGTTACAGGTTGTAAAGGCTTTATAATTTTGCTTTTGATGCCGGTTTCTTCCTCAACTTCTCTTAAAGCAGCTTCTTCCTTCGTTTCTCTTCCAGATTCCTGATTCCTGATTCCTGATTCTTTCTTCTCAATTAATCCTTTTGGAAAAACCCATCCATGATGTTGGGAATGCTGAGCTACAAGAATAAACATTTTATTAGCCTCTTCTTTTACAACTATACCGCCTGCTGAGAATTCCAGTTTCATTACTTTGCCTTTCTGTTTAGCTTTGGTTTAGTCCACGCTTGTCAAGCAAGCGAGCTCCGTCGCTTCGCTCGTCCGCTCCACCTGCAGAAAATTCAAACTTCATATAGCGAGACGTAATAATTTTCTAAATAAATTAAACGTCTCAGCAACGTTTAAATTGCAAAACAATTTATTACGTTGCGGCGGGAGAGGGATTTGAACCCCCGTGAGACTTTCGCCTCGCATGGTTTTCGAAACCAGCCTGTTTGGCCGCTCCAGCATCCCGCCGAGTTTACACTGAGTTTGTCGAAGTGCGTCCTCGGGGAGAGTCGAACTCCCAGTCTTTGGGTCCGCAACCCAATGCTCTATCCATTAAGCTACGAGGACAATTTTGACTTCAATTATTTTATCTCAAACAGGGTTATGAAGCAACTTTCGTGTTTTCAAGAGGAAAATTTTTGGACAGAAAATCCGCCGATTTTTCCATAAAA
>MFNM01000026.1 GCA_001782085.1 Candidatus Levybacteria bacterium RIFCSPHIGHO2_01_FULL_37_33 | reverse complement strand
TAACAATGATATTAAAAGAAAACAGGACTCGCTAGATATACTTTTGTCCCAAGCAACCGGAGAGCTTAAAACAATGGTTTTGGGGGTCCAGACGTCTGTATTTCAATCAAAAGCCAAAGTTGTTTCAGGACTTCCCTCACAGCAATTGGAAAATGAGACAAAAGATGATTTAATGAAGCAAATTGAAACAAAGATTAAATACTCTTTTGATTCCTCATCAGATGTTTTAAATAAAATTGAAACACTCCGAAAACAGGCGAGTGAGTCATCTGCAAAAGCAATTATGATGCGGGAAGATGAGGTTAAGGCGGCGGGAATTTTTAAAAACTCCGCTCTTATTAAAGAAAAGCAAGCCCGCTTAGAACTTGAAAAGAAAAGACAGGAAAAAATTCTTGCTGCGTACAAAAAACTTTCAGATGCAGCGAAAAAAGCAAAAGAAGCAACGGCTGCTTACCAAAATGCCCAGCAAGAACTTAAACAATTGTTAAATCAATCCACAGGTCCTTCTACCAATACTAAAAAGTAAGAAAATCCTCGGATTGGTGTATAATATTTGGCATGATCAAGCTTGGTGCGAAAGATTTAAGGACTGTTGCGCCGTCAGAAAAAGATCTTAAGAAAATCAAGAAAAATCCAATATATATAATAGTAGACAATGTTTTGGATACTTATAATGTTGGTGGAATCTTCAGGCTTGCAGATGCAGTGTCGGCTCAAAAAGTTTTTTTGTGCGGAGAAACAGAAACACCACCTCATACACGGATAAAAAAAGCATCTATAAACACAACAGAATGGGTGGCTTGGGAATATTTACCGTCGGCAAAATCTGCCATTGACTACTTACGATCTACCATTGATGATATTCAGATTGTTGCGATTGAACAAAGTTCAAAAAGCGTTCCATATAATAAAATCGATTATCAATTTCCTCTTGCTCTTGTTGTTGGGCATGAGAGCACGGGTGTTTCAAAAGAAGTTCTTAAAATGGTAGACCATATCGCCGAAATCCCAATGTGGGGGGTGAATAAGTCTTTAAATGTTATTGTTTCACTCGGGATAGTTCTCTACGAAGTTATGAAGCAGAAATAATATGTTTAAAATTCAAAAGCTAGATTTATTAATTTCGATTTATATTTTTTGTATTGCCGTAGCAGAGTTAATGGGTGGAAAAACATTTCCGCTTGCAACAATTTTTGGATATAAATTCAATGCATCTGTTGCAATTTTCGTTATTCCTATTCTTTTTACTATTAATGACATGATTACCGAAGTCTTTGGAAAAGAACGAACACGAAGTATTATTCGTTCAGGATTATTAATTATTTTTCTAATTCTTCTTACGTCGCTTGCATTTACTGCACTTCCGCCTTCTGTGCGATTTATGGGGTTAGAAAATTCTTATGATCAGATTTTTGGCCTTTCCGCACGCATTTCGGCAGCAAGTCTAACAGCATTTGCATTGGCTGAGTTTTTGGACGTGTACATATTTTCATACATTCGAAAAAAACTTGGAAAAAGTAAATTATGGCTTCGAAACAATGCCTCCAACTTTATTGCGCAATTTATCGATACCGTTGTTTTTATGACTTTAGCATTTTATGTATTAGATAACAGCATTGAGAGTAATGTTTCATTTTTGATCAGCCTTGTCCTTCCGTATTGGCTGTTGAAGTGCTTTATGTCTATTATCGAAACACCGTTTGTATACTTAGGTGTTTTGTGGCTTAAGAATGAAAAAAAAACTTAAGGTTGTTCTTGTAATGGTTACTTCCGTTAATGGAAAATCTACAAAAGGAAAAATGCAGAGTCCAAATGAGTGGGCATCAAAAGAAGACCAAGAGTATTTTCGAGCTCTGATTGAAAAGCATTCGTTAATTGTTATGGGAAGAAGAACCTACCAAGCAGCCAAACCTGTAATGAAATTAGTGCCTGGGAAACGCAGAATTGTTATAACTAGAAGTCCTGGTGAGTTTCAGAAAGATGCCGTGGGAGGGCAGCTTGAATTTACAAATGAGTCGCCGAGAGTTTTAATTCAGCGTGCAGAAGAGTTAAGATATAAAACAATGCTCTTGGTTGGGGGAAGTAGCATTAATTCATTATTTTTTAAGGAAAAACTAATTGATGAACTTTGGTTAACACTTGAACCAACCATTTTCAGCGATGGAAAAGGGTTGGTTGGAGGTGAAGATTCTAGTATTTCGTTACAACTCAAAATTGTTAAAAAACTTAATACAAAAGGCACGCTATTATTAAAATATCAGGTTATTTTATAACTATGGATACCGATAATTATAGAAAACACACGAGCAAAAATCCACTTCAGAAATTTTTAATCGGTAATTTTTATAAAGAACTTATTTCAAGCATAAAAGACTTGAGGATTGAATCGGCTTTAGATGTAGGGTGCGGGGAGGGATTCACCCTCAATAAACTTTATGAAAATGGGATTGGAAAAAAGCTTGAGGGAGTAGATTTTTTGAAAACAGCCATAGAGCTTGGCAGAAAAACTCATCCAAATCTTATATTAAATCAGGGAGATATTTATAAACTTAAATACCAAGATAACTCATTTGATTTAGTTATGGCTACAGAGGTTTTAGAGCATTTGGAGGAGCCAAAAAAAGCGCTTGTGGAGCTTATCAGAGTTTCAAAAAAATACTTACTCCTTTCAGTACCAAATGAACCCTATTTTATGCTTGCAAATTTCTTGCGGGGGAAAAATTTAAGCCGGTGGGGAAATGACATAGAGCACATCCACCACTGGACTTCGAGAGACTTTCAAAACTTTGCAACAAGGAGTATCCTTGCACGAGGCTTACAAGGAGTATCCTTGCAAGTTCTTAAACTGCGCCACCCCTTCCCCTGGACAATGCTCCTTTTGGAGAAGTAATTTGCTTGACAAGAAAGTTATGCTTTCATATGATTGAATAGTGGATAATAATCCTCAGACTAAGAAGCGTTTCAGAATCAATTCTTATATTGGTCCGAAAGAAAACCCCAGAGGGTTTTTAGTATCTATTTTCATTTTCTTAGCATTTCTTGGAGTTGGTATATATACTGCAGTAGGCTCAAATCCTCCTCAAGAAAATAAAAGGCCTGAGGAAAAGCCAGTATTTACTCCACTTAGCAATAATACAGTAGTTTATGGCTATTGGACTGAGAAAAATTCCAAAATAAATGCAGTCGATTTGTCTTCTGGCAAAATTTATAATTTAGCAACTCTTGACAAAGATGTCAAAAAAACTACCGTGGTGTCTTCACAGGCGGTGATTTTCATCAACAAAACAGATGGCGATGATAATGGCAGGGAACTCGCATTCTATGATTTAGGAACTAAATCTATAATGTCCCTTTTCCAAGCAGACGAGAATTTTGGAATCAATGATTATGTTATTTCACCAGGCAAAAGATATGTTGCAGACTGGGAAATTCAAAATCCTGCAAATTCCCAAGGACTTATTGGCGGACGATCTAGAGTCTACTCAATTGACCTTCAAAATCCTACTCAGAAAAACCTGATACATGATGAGGCGATACAGGAAGGTGTTCCCATCAGCTATCCTGTAGGAGTTACAGATAGCGCAGAAGTGTTTCTTGACGGATTTATAGCAAATAATTCAGCCGGATGGGCCAGCGGAATGTCTTTCTCCAATTTTGCCGGAACTGACAAGCAAAATATTCCGTCAATGACTGTCGGTACTTACTCAACCCAGCCCGTACTATCTTCTGACGGGAATTATCTAGCTTTTGCAGGCTATGACGGATCACTGGGCACTGGTACAACAGATGGTTTTAGAGATGCGATCTTAAATCCGAATACTGTTGAGATTTTAGGTACGACCACCAAGGAGAGGAGAAAGCTTTTCGGCCTTTCAAATGTAAATAGATATACCAGCGTTTTTTGGGATAAGAGCTTAAATAATATAATTTTTTCAATGACGTCAAAGGATATAAGCCAAAATGGATTTTATCTTTACGACTTAGGAAGCTCAAGCTACAGAAAGATTGGAGTATCTCAAGATGGTTCGGTAATATCAACACTTTCAAATACTCAATTTTTGACAGGTAGTTCAGACACAACTTCTGCAATAGGAAATCTGGGACCAAAATATACTTCTACATTTAGTTCAATTTCAGTATACGATTCTATTCAAAACAAGATTACAGCTATAGATGTTGGAACGTCTTTAGTGCAATACATCGGTCTATTTCCTTCTAACTATTTTAATAACTCTTTGGTAATAGGGCGTGTAGGCGATAGTGCTAGCAAGTCCAAGAATAATCAGCTTCAGCTCGAAACTTTTGCTTTTAAACCTACACTTGCTCCCAAAAGAGAAGAACGGCAGTCTAAACCCCCTGTTTCAAATCCTATCTGCCAGTCAGAGCCAGCCGCCTGTCCCAACTGTGATGAATTATCAAGACAACAGTGTGCCAGTTTGGGTTTTAAAAATGACGTAAAAGGTAGTAAGGATTGGTTTCAATGTGTGGCGGAAACTAAGATTTCATTAAAAACGAGCGGAGCATGCTATAACAGTCCTCTTTATCTTTACGGGAACGAGGGTACTAAGGTTGAAATAAAAGTAAATACCAAAATAACAAACCCGATTCCATATTCGGACGGAAATTATTCGGTATTGCTTGGTAATAAGGGGCAGCTGGGTATTAATGGGAAAAATTATTCAAGTATAAATTTTAGCTATGCGCCGGCAATTGAAATGCCAAATCTTGACTACGGAAGGATAGTTAAACCGGCTGATGTTGGCAAAGTGCTTGGAGAATACGGGCAAAAGCTTGGGTTAAACGAAAGAGAAATAAGTGATCTCAAAAACTCAGCCAGAGTCTCCTCTCCTTATATTTTAGTTTCATTCTTCAGCGATGAAATCTCAAAAAAAATCCTTCCAATTTCCTTTAATCCTGTTCCCGATGTTTACAGAAATATTGTATTCTATTTCAAAGAATTAGATTTCCCGATGAGTATTAAGGAACCAAAGTTTGAAAATATCCCTACAAGAAAAGGTTTCACCGCAGTCGAAATCAGCCACATAATCTACTAAATTTCGGAATTCTTGCTCCTTAAGGTAACACCACATTTGCTACACTGGTTAAAGACATGAAACGTGTAGTGATTAAGAACATTATTCTTTCATACAAAAAGACGGGGAGTTTTGTTTTGACAGCAAAGGAACTGGGTATATCCAAATGGACAGTTAAACGCTGGGTTATGCGAGGTAAAACACTATCATGGGGATATATTAGGTGGAAAGGTTTAGTTCGAAAATCGACCAGGCCACATACTATTCATTATGCAATATCGCCTAAACTTGAGAGTGAGATAGTTAATCTTCGAGAACAGAAACACACCGGTTCAAGAAAGCTCCATTATATGATAGGCAGAGCTGTATCCCATATGACAATTCATAGATTGCTAAGACGTAAAAATCTTGTTAGGATACAACCAAATTACCTAAGACCATTGTTTCAAAACGGGAAAGCTATGAGACCTTCAAATACAAAAGAACTTGGATACCTTCAGATGGATACAAAACATGTAACTCCGGAGCTCTCTGGTTTGCCATTCACCGTATATGAATATGCTGCGATTGATATCGTCTCCCGCTACAAGCAGGCAATAATTTTTCCTGATATATCGAGTGATTCTGCATCTTTAGCATTTCAAACCTTTCTTAAGTGGTTTCCATTCGAAGTTTCATATGTTCAAACAGATAATGGACTTGAGTTCCAAGCAGAGTTCCAAAAACTTTGCATTGAGAAAAACATTCAACATTACTTTATTCACAAAAACTTACCTAATGAGAATGCGGTTGTTGAACGAGCTTTTAAAACAGACCAGGACGAGTTCTATTATTGGTTAAAAAGAGAACCTTTGCATATCGGAGAACTAAATGAATGGCTTCAAGAATTTATCATCAAATACAATACAAAGAGGTTCCATCAGGCATTAGGATACAAGCGCCCAATCGAGATTGTTCGAATGTTGCAAATGTCGTGATACTCTACGTTGCTCTTGACAAAGATTTAGATTGGGTTATAATAGATTTTGGTTCATCAATGCCTTAACCGGTGGATGAATTAAAGATATGTAAAGTTTCGCCAAGAGTCGGTTCCCCCGATTAAATCGGGGGAAATTTAGGAACCCGCCTTTGGCGGGTATTTTTTATCTCTTCGAAGCTTTGCTTCTCAGAGCAAGCTAGAAAACTTGGTAGGTCGGAATAAGCTTTTAATTTTAGACGAGCATTTTAAAAGTTTACTCTGAAACTACGAAGTAGTTGAAGAGCTCTTTGATAATTAAAAATTCACTTTACAGGATTGCACTTTTTAAGAAGGAGCCCATTGGGATAAACTCAGGGTTCCTCGATCAGGAAGTGGTAGGAACTTTTTTTGAGGATTTGATCCTGGTCCAGGATGAACGCTGGCGGCGTGCCTTAGGCATGCAAGTCGTTCGGTCTGCAAGACCGAACAATTAACAGTTAACCAATTGACAAATTGACAACTAACGAATTAACATTGAAGAGTGAAAACTTTTAGATTTCTAGATTTCCAAGTCTACAAAGACGCAAAAATCTTTTATAAGCAATGTGTTTCTTTAACTCGAAAGTTTCCCAGAGATTATTGGGAGCTTGGGGATCAATTAAGAAGAGCAGCATTGTCGGTATGTTTGAACATTGCTGAGGGATCAGCAAAATATTCAGACCGCGATTTTAAAAGATTTATCGAGAATTCTTTGGGATCTATTAACGAAGCAGTTGCTTGTTTAGATATTGCTTTTGATAATGAGTTAATTTCAAACAATTCTTTAAGCGAAATGAAGCTTTTGGGTGAAAGTATCACTAAACAACTAGGTGGTCTATCGAAAAAACTTCGTTCTTCTAGTTAATTTGTTAAATTGTTAATCTTGTTAATTTGTTATTTTGTTGAGGGTTCTGTCTTGCAGACAGAGGCAGACGGGTGAGTAACGCGTAGGAATCTACCTCTGGGTGGAACATAGCCGTCCGAAAGGATGGGTAATATTCCATAGTCCCTGAGAGAAATCGAATGGGTAAAGCATTAACTTTGCGCCGAGAGAGGAGCCTGCGTCCTATCAGCTTGTTGGTGGGGTAATAGCCTACCAAGGCGATGACGGGTAGCTGGACTGAGAGGTCGATCAGCCACAACTGCACTGAGACACGGGCAGTACACCT
>MFNM01000025.1 GCA_001782085.1 Candidatus Levybacteria bacterium RIFCSPHIGHO2_01_FULL_37_33 | reverse complement strand
AATTACAAATCACAAAGACATTAATCGAGCATTCTTCTCAAGGCCTGTTTGGCAGAGAGCCCTGGTTGTAGGGGCGGGAGTTGTAATGAATTTTCTCCTGGCAGTTGTTATAATCTCGATACTTTTTTCTCTTGTGGGAGTTCAAGTCCCTGGGAATAAAGTTAGAATTAACGAAATCGTAAAGGGGTCTCCGGCCGATATTGTTGGATTGAAAGTTTACGACGCAATTAATACAGTGAATGGAATTTCAATAACAAACACTAGCGAATTGCTTGCCATCACAAAAAAGAACTTAGGAGAAAAGATTGAATTAAAAATTGAAAGACAGAATTCGGGAGTCAAAACCATCGGCATTACTCCTAGAAAAAATTATCCGAAAGGGGAAGGTCCGATGGGGATTGGAATTTCAAAATACGACATTAAAAAATACCCTCTTTATCAGGCACCGTTTGTAGGAATTTTAGAAGCTTTTAAATACTCCTGGCTTATTTTGTCAGGGCTTGGAGGAGTTGTTTCTCAATTAATTCTTCATGCACAGGTTCCAAAGGGAGTCGCGGGTCCTGTAGGAATAGCTCAGCTTACAGGGCAATTTGTTGCAGTCGGACCCCTTGCGGTTTTATCTTTTGTTTCACTTTTATCTTTGAATCTTGCGATTTTAAATATTTTGCCGATTCCGGCGCTTGATGGCGGAAGACTTTTTTTTATTCTAATAGAGGCAGTAACCGGCAGAAAAGTTTCTACAAGATTTGAAAGTTATGCACATGCCATAGGAATGGTGCTTCTCTTGGCTCTTATTGCAGTAATAACATTAAGCGATATTATCCGTTTTATCTCGGGCCAGCCAATTCTCCCAAAACCATAAGCAATGCAGAGAATTATTGTTTCAGATGAATCCAAAGGAATAGAGATTGTTGGGAAAAAGATTTATAAGTTCGTAGATCAAAAGACCGTGTTATTCTTATCCGGTGGATCGACGCCTAAACTTCTTTATCAAAAATTTGCTTCGGAAAAAATTCTAAAGCCTGGAGCTGTGGCGATGGTTGATGAAAGATATGGTAATCCTTTTCATCAGAACAGCAATGAAAAGATGATAAGGGAAACAGGTTTTTTATCGTATCTTGAAGAAAAGAAGATTCCATTTTATTCAATATTACGACTCCACCCCAAGGGTGTAGCTTCAGACATTGCAAGAGATTATGATAAGGCGGTTAGGGATTTGTTCAATAAGTTTCAAAAAAGAGTTGCAATTTTGGGGATTGGATCAGATGGACACACGGCCGGTCTGCCAGCCGGCAAATCACAAATCACCCCGGCCTCGCCAAGCGAAGCGGGGCGGGCAAATCTTAAATCTCAAAAGTTAGCGACGAGCTTTGAGGATTTTCCCGGAGAATCTAAGGAAAGGATTAGTTTAACTTTTGATGCACTGTCAAAAATGAACTTATTGATGGTTCAAGTTTTTGGAAAAGAAAAGAGAAAAGCTCTAAAACTTTTGTTTTCGGAGGGATCAATAGCAGAAGTCCCGGCAAGATTTCTGAAGACCCCATTTATAACAGATAGGACCCTTTTAATTACTGACCAAAGAGTATAAAATAAATTACAAGTACAAAATCACAAATCCTAAATAAATTCGAAATTTTAAATTCTAATATCAAAACAGTTTTGAATTTTGAACATTTGCAATTAAATATTATTTAGAATTTAGTGCTTTGAATTTAGAAATTTAATTATGAATTCTTCATTCGTAATGGTTATTTTCGGAGCAACTGGAGACTTGGCTCAGAATAAATTAATCCCCGCACTCTTATCCTTATTCAATCAGAATTCTCTGCCTCCTGAATTTTTTATAGTCGGTTTTTCAAGAAGAGATTATTCTGACGATGAATTCAGAGATCACTTTGGGGAACTTTCTGAAAAGCCGGAATGGTCGGATTTTTCAAAGCATTTATATTATCAAAAAGGAGATTTCTCGCAAGAACAGGGATATTTAGAGCTTATCGACAAATTAAACGCATTCGATAAGAAAATGGGAGCATGTGTTACACGTTTTTTTTATCTCGCGACTCCTCCCCAAAATTACGAAACCATTCTAAATTTTCTGCAGTCTTCAAAACTTTCGGAAGGATGTGGTCAGGACTCTAGCAAATGGACTCGAATTATTATAGAAAAACCTTTTGGAAAGGATCTGGAAACCGCAGTAGCACTTGATAAAAAACTTTCAGAGATTTTTGAAGAAAAGCAGATCTTTAGAGTCGATCACTATCTAGGGAAAGAAACTTTGCAGAATATGCTTGCTTTTAGGTTTGCAAACGGAATTTTTGAACCGATTTGGAATAAAGATTACATAGATCATGTGCAGATAACATGGGCAGAGAAAAAGGGCATGGAAGGACGGGGAAATTTTTTTGATGGGTTAGGGCTTTTAAGAGATGCAGGGCAAAATCATCTTATGCAATTGATAGCAGCAGTGGGCATGGAACAATCTAGGAGTTTCACCAAAGAAGATTTAAGGGATGAAAGAGCAAGGGTTATAAGATCCATGCGTTTTATAGAGTCTGATGAGGTAGGTAAGTTTACGGTGCGTGGACAATATGAAGGATATAGAAGCGAGAAAGACGTGTCGCCGAGTTCCGACACCGAGACATTTGTGGCACTAAAATTTTTTCTAGATACGCCCAGATTTGAAGGAGTGCCATTTTATGTACGGGCTGGGGAAAAAATGCCCAAAGATGAAGTAACTATTTCTTTGGTTTTCCGCCAAACCTGTCATGTCCTCTTTAAGGAATACGGATGTCCGGAAGTCGGCAATGTTTTAACAATAAGAATTCAGCCCGATGAAGGAATATATCTTAGAATAATTGCAAAGAAACCGGGATCAAAACTTGCCCTTGAAACCGTTAATATGCATTTTACATACGAGGAGTCATTCAAAACCAAAGGAACAGAGGCATATGAGAAGGTTCTTATAGATATTTTCTCAGGTGATCAGATGCTTTTTAGCAGAAGCGATGAGTTGGCAAGTTCCTGGGAGTTTATAACAAAAATTTTAAATGGATGGTCTAGCGAAGCTAAATCAGGATTAAGGTTTTACGCTCCAAATACTTGGGGTCCAAAAGAAGCGCAGGAGCTTATTGAGCGAGACGGAAAAAAGTGGCTCAGCTAAAATTTCTAATTTTATGAAGGTAGGCTTTATAGGTCTGGGGAAGATGGGGAGTAGGATGGCGGTAAAACTTTTGAAAGAAGGGCATAGTTTGGTGGTTTGGAATCGTTCTCAGCAGGCGGTAGATGAATTAAGAATCAAGAATCAAGAATCATGGAAAAGAGAAAAAATGCATAATTCTAAATTCATGATTCATGATTCAATGGCTGGAGAATTAGAAGTAGCAAAAACTATAGAAGGGCTAGTAAAAAAGCTTAAATCTCCACGAATAGTTTGGTTAATGCTTCCGGCCCATTCGACAGGCTCAGGGCAAGCAGGAAGCCCCACGCAGGAAATCTTAGATGAAGTTTCAAAATATATAGAAAAAGAAGACATAGTAATTGATGGTGGGAATTCTCATTTTAAAGATACGGAAAAAAGATATAGGGAATTAAAGACAAAGGGGATAAGATTTCTGGGAATCGGAGTTTCAGGAGGAATTATTGCCGAAAAACAAGGGTATCCGATGATGGTGGGAGGCGATGTTTCGGCGTATCAATACATAACAACAATTTTAGATTCATTAGCAAAGCCCAATGGAGGATATGAATACTTTGGAGAAGGAGGAGCGGGGCATTTTATAAAAATGGTCCATAATGCCATCGAATACGGTTATATGCAAGCAATAGGCGAAGGGTTTGGCTTATTGGATAGTTCTGATTACAATTTTGATCTTAAAAGGATAGCTGAGATTTACCAAAAGGGAACTCTTATATCAGGATTTATGATGGAAAGGACCATCGAAGCTTTAGGGTCCGACCCTAAATTAGAAAAAATTACGGGTTTCATCGGAAAAGCATCAGGAGAAACTATATGGGCAGTTGAGGAGGCAGAAAAGAAAAAGCTCTTATTTGAAATTATAAAACGATCTTTAACAATAAGAAATCAATCAGGGTCCGACCCTAAGATTCAAAAATCTTTTGCTGCCAGGATGGTTTCTGCTCTTCGAAATGCCTTCGGCGGCCACCCCGTTCGACAGGCTCAGGGCAAGAAAGTTAAGAAGAAATAGTATGCTATACTCGTTTTATGAAATATTCTAAGCTGTTTGGGAAAACTATCAAGGACAGTCCAAAAGATGAACCTTCGGTAAATGCCCGATTGTTAATTCAAGCCGGATTTATAAGAAAGGAAGTGGCAGGAGTTTATAATTTTTTGCCCTTAGGACTTAGAGTTTTAAATAAAATCTCAAATATTATACGAGAAGAGATGAATAACACAGGAGCGCAAGAACTTTTATTGGTTTCCCTTCAAAATAAAACGAATTGGGAGAAAACCGGCAGATGGAATTCTTTTGATGCGCTTTTTAAAGTTAAAAGCAGATATGATTTTGAATATGCGCTGGGTCCAACGCATGAAGAAGTTTTGGTTCCCTTGGTGAATAACTTTGTAAATTCATATAGAGACCTGCCACTCAAGCTTTATCAAATTCAAAATAAGTTTCGTGATGAAGCAAGACCCAAGGCAGGCTTACTGCGAGGAAGAGAATTTTTGATGAAAGATTTATATTCATTTCATGAGAGCGAAGAGGATCTAATGAAGTATTATACACTTATGAAAAAAGTTTACAAAAAAACTTTTTCAAGATTAGGACTTGATGCTATCGAAACTGTTGCATCCGGCGGAACTTTTTCTGAATTTTCTCATGAATATCAAGTGGTCTGTGAAAGCGGAGAGGATGAAATTATTTATTGTCCGGGGGGAGATTTCTCAGAGAATGTTGAGATAATTGAGAATCCGGAAAAATTGGAAAACAAACAATGTGATTTGGGCCACGGGCCTTTGAAAAGGGTAAAGGTTGTTGAAGTGGGGAATATTTTCCCCTTGATGGATAAGTTTTCAAAGCCATTTAATCTGACATATAAAGATAAGGATGGGAAGGATCAGTATGTTTCCATGGGCTGTTATGGAATTGGAATTTCAAGAGTGATGGGTGTAATCGTTGAGGTTCATCACGATGATAGAGGTATTATCTGGCCGGAAAATGTCGCACCGTATCAAGTTCATTTGATCCACCTCGGAGGAGTCCATTTGTCCACCTCCGAGGCGTACAATAAACTTGTGAAAGCAAGAGTTGAGGTTCTTTATGATGATAGAAAAAATGTGTCGGCAGGGCAAAAATTTGCAGACGCAGATCTTATTGGAATTCCGGTTCGTTTAGTTGTTTCCGAAAAGACAGGAGAGAAGATTGATCCTGCCTTTGGCGGGGTTGAATGGAAAGAAAGAGACAAAGATAAAACAGAAGTAATTCCTATTGATCAAGCGATCGGAAGATTAAAGACTGGGTAGGAAAGGTAAGAAGGGAATCTTTAATTTAAAAACCATTACCCAGATAACCGTATAAATTACAAAAAACAAAAAGATTGCAACTACAAGAAGGACCGGAGAAAATCCACCTCTTTTTTTTGCTGTGACTACCTGAGTTTGAGATTTTGGCGTATCTGTTGGCACTTGAGCCGGGCTTGAGGCAGCAGGCTGGGGAGTTACGGTTCCCATCACTCGATCATAAGCTTGTCTAAGATTTGGGTCCAAATTGGCAGCCTTAGGATTCATACTACAATTATATATTGGTTTATTTTTTTATTTTTGTCAAGGATGTTTTTCTTTGTCATCCTGAACTCGTTTCAGGATCTTAATTTTCTTTGTACTTTTGATCGCAAAAGTACCAAAACTCGCGAGCTTGTGAAAGTCGGTTTGTGAGGAATCCCCCTGATGCACTCGCTTCACAAAACTTTACGGCCTTTGTTTCAGCGCTCGCACTAATTGAAATAATTATTTAGTTAGTGAATTGAAAGGTGGAGAGAATTTGGCGAAGAGTTGATATATTAGCTTCTGCATTGGGACCAGTACTAGAGTCAAAAATGGCGTTATCGTGTTTAAATAAAATATCAATACAGGATGCCTGACAACCATATCCAACCTCTTTTGCTTGTAAACTGGCAATGAGAGATACATCTTTTTGATAATCTATCTGTGCTCTTGTGCTTATCAATTCTTCAACAAGATTATTAACGGTCAAATTATTGAAGTCTGAGCTAGTAGCATAAATCAAAGAGAAATTATTGTAGGTTTTAGGAGCATCATTTATATTCAGATACCCCTGCATCTTTCGCTGATCTTCTGTTAAGGGTATGCCAGCAATAATAGAGGTGGTATCGTATTTTTTACCTTTAACCTCAAGTGTTGTTTTTTTTGTCTCATAAATCCATCCAGAAGGATACTTGAAACTGAAAACATTGTCTCCAGATGTAAATGTTTGCCAGTTTGCGGTGGGGTCGGGGGTTCCCGCCTTCGCTGAAGCTTCGGTGGGCAAGGGGGTGGGAGCAGAAGTTGGAGTTGTTTTTGAAGCGACAGATTGAGGTTTATTCTTTGCATTTAGGGCAAGATATGTTCCGCCGGCGCCCATAATTATTATAACAATTACAATCAATAATAAGATTTTTGAAGATAAAAATGATTTGGGAGATGGCGGGGGAGTAGAGGATTGGGGCGCAGTATAAACTTGGGATGGAGGAGTTTCTTGAACTGGCGAATTTTGAGCGGGAGTATTCTCAGTTGTTGGAGTCGGATTAGGCACTGAATTTTGATTATCCATTAATTTCAGTATCTATCATAAATTTCTCTATGTCAAGAATAATACATTCGTAGTTAAATACTAATATACTAGTATAATAGTAAAATCAACTAGTCCAATCTCCTGATGCAAATTTGGCCCTAGCTCTCATGTCCCTTTTTGCACTTATAGCAAGATCGATCGGTTTAAGTATTTTTTCAACTTTCTTAAAGAAATTAATGACATTTTCTCTTTTCAAAAGCCTTTCTATGGTTTGGTGAAAAGAGGAATTTTTGTACTGAAGCTGATTTTGATATGTCCGAACTGTCTCATAACTAACGTGTAGCGCTGATTTAATCGCTTCAGAATGAAAATTCCTCTTTAGCATCATAAACAGCACCAGCCGTTTTGTAAGCATTATTTTTTCTTCTTTTGTTAAAAATTCATCAAGAAAATTCTTAATTTCGTTTGAATTACTAAGCGAAGATATAAGAAAAGCGAAATGTTCTTTTATTTCCTGAAGTTGATTCTGATTAAGGTGAAATTTAGAGATTCTTGTCATTAATACTAATATACTAGTATAATAGTAAAGTGTCAATGGTTTGTTCTTGCTGTTTTGTGTTTGTTATTTAAGAAGTAATTATTCAAATATTTAACAGGGAGTCTTTTTTTATGCGGCAAAAAAATGTATACTAAACACTATGAGAATTATAGTTGTTCATAGTTCGCCGGATTTGGATGCGATTACTTCTGCCTGGCTTATAAAAAGATTTCTTCCCGGATGGGAAGATGTGCTCGTCCGATTCGTTCCGGCGGGAGAAAGATACAAAAATTCAGAATTCAAAATTCAGAGTTCAGAATTGAATCCAATTGAAAATATTGGAGAGGATGAAGTGATTCATGCGGATACCGGGCTTGGGCCATTGGATCATCACCAAACTGCAGATACAAATGTCTGCGCGGCAAGCCTGACACTTGATTACATCAAGCGAATTCAAAATTCAAAATTCAAAATTCAAAATTCAAAAAGAGTAAATGACCGGATGGAAGCAGTCTCAAGAATAGTAAGAGTTGTGGTGGACGTTGATCATTTCAAAGAAGTTTTTTGGAAAGATTCAACTTCGGATTATCACGAGTTTTCTTTGGTAGGAATTTTAGACGGTCTTAAAATTCAAAAACCCGATCAAGACGAGTATTATGTAGATTTTGTAGTGCAATGTCTCGATGCAATTTTACATGAGTTCGAAAATAGAATTTGGGCAGAGCGGGAAATTGCGGAAAAAGGAAAAAAATTTAAAACGCGATTCGGCCGTGGAATAGGATTTGAAACAATTAACGACACCGTTATAAAACTTTCTCAAAAAATGGGGTACGTAATCGTTGTCCGCAAAGATCCAAGAAAAGGATATGTGAGAATAAAGGCTACGCCTTTAAAGTTAAAAGTTAAAAGTGAAAAGTTAAAAGTTAAATATACAGAAATTGATTTAACTTTGGTTTATGAGAAGCTTAAAAAAATAGATCCAGATGCAACTTGGTTTCTTCATGTGGGAAAGAAAATGCTTCTCAATGGCTCGGTTAAAAATCCAAAAATGAGGCCGACAAAGCTATCTTTAAATGAGATAATCAAAGTCCTAGAAAAGATATAAGTTTTTATCGGTCGGCACGAAAATTTTCTCGTTCCGCAGCTCGCATTATCCTATGAATCAAGGAGCTCGAAATGCGAACAACGAAAATTTTGCGCCTCCCTTAATGATAATTTATGATTGATTGTATTTTTTGCAAAATCGCTGTTCACGATACACCCAAAAAGTTCACATATGAAGATAGGGAGATTATGGCTTTCCCCGACATACATCCTATTGCCAAGGTTCACATTTTAATAATGCCAAAAAAACATATAAAGGATCTCTTAGAGCTAAAAGATAATTCAGTTCTTGAAAAATTAAAAAATATTATTCAAAAGATTATTAAAGAGCAAAAACTTGAAGATAAAGGATATAGAATAGTTGTAAACGGCGGAGGAGCACAAGTTATAGATCATCTTCATTTTCATCTAATCGGTCCTCTTGGAAAAAAGGTTTCAATGGAGTAAAATAGAGGGTAGATTGCCTCGGAACGAAAATTTTCTTGTTCCGCAGCTCGCATTATCCTATAAATCAAGGAGCTCGAAATGCGAACAGCGAAAATTTTGTTCCTCAGCGATCAAATAAATGATAAATGGCAAATTCGAAAATGGAAAATAATTCTAAAGGGGGTGTTTTTTTATGGTGGTTGTTAGAAAACAGCCGGGAGAAAGTGATGAGGCTTTAATTCGTAAATTTTCAAGAAAAGTAATTGCCGGTGGAATAATTCAAGAGGCAAAAAGAAGAGAGTTTTATCTTAAACCATCCTTGGCTCGCAAACAAAAACAAGAGGAAGCAAGACGGATGAAAAAACCCTGGGTTTAATATGGAAGAAATCCAAATTCTAATTTTCGTAGAAAGCAGATACCAAGTTAACAGAAAACGTATTAGATCCTTGGTAAACAATCTGTTGAAAAAACAGGGAGTCGCCGGAAAAGCTGAGGTTTCCATTGCAATTGTAGGAGACCGAAAAATGCGAGAGTTAAGCCGCAAATATAAGGGGGAAGATAAAACAAGAAATGTTCTTTCGTTTTCCCAAGCCGAGGGGGAGCCGGTCAAAAATCCCTCAGACGCTCTTTTTTTAGGCGATGTTGTTATATCCTACCCGCAAGTTATAAGAGAGGCATCGGCCCAGGAAGTTTTAGTCGATGAAAAAATCGAGGAACTTGTTGAACACGGAATAATGCACCTATTGGGGATAAATCACGAATAGTTATGGTTTTTTACCGCAAGTACAGGCCCCAAACAATAGAAGAGCTGGACAGTCAAGAGGTTAGAGATAAACTTATTTCTATTCTTTCTAAAGATTCAAGCTTTCATGCACTTCTTTTTACCGGTCCCAAAGGACTTGGTAAGACTTCTGCCGCCCGAATTGTTGCAAAGGCAGTTAATTGTGAAAAAATCAATGATTACTCAAAAGGAAAAAAATTGAAAAAAACCTTAGAACCTTGTAATAAATGTCATCAATGCATCTCGATAACAAACGGAACAAATATAGATATTCTAGAAATAGACGGAGCATCAAATAGGGGAATAGATGAAATAAGGGACCTTAGAGAAAAAATTAAACTTTCACCTGCTAATGCTTTTAAAAAAGTTTACATAATAGATGAAGTTCACATGCTTACAGCCGAGGCGTTCAACGCGCTTTTGAAGACTCTTGAAGAACCGCCAAATCATGTAATTTTTATTCTCTGTACCACAGAACCGCATAAAGTTCCTGCGACCATTGCTTCTCGCTGTTTTCATATATCTTTTAAAAAAGCTACAAAAGAAGAATTAGTAAGGTCCTTTACCAGAATTGCCAAAAAAGAAAAAATTTCCGTAGACAAAGATGCGTTGGAATCAATTTCTGATCTTTCTGATGGAAGTTTTAGAGACGGCGTAAAAATACTGGAAGAGATTGCGGGAGAAGCCGGAAATAAAAAAATTACAAAGGAAATGGTCGAGAAGATATATAAGGTGACCAATATAGATCATCAAATAGATAAGATGATTGAATTTTTCTCGCAAAAAAATGCAAAAGAAGCGATGCTTATGGTCGGAAAGGTTACCGAGGAGGGAATCGACATTAAATATTTTATGGAAAAGCTGATGCTTAAGCTTCATGATCTCATGCTTATAGAAATTGGGGTTTCAAAAGAAAAATCCGATATAGATCTAAATATCGAGGATATAAAAACGCTAATGGACTTGCTAACAAAAGCTCACGGGAAACTTAAATATTCTGTTTTGTCTCAACTGCCTTTGGAGATTGCGATTATAGAGTGGAGTGCTTCTTCTGTCTTCGCTTTACCATACGCCGAAAGTGACGCTCGCAAAGATAGCGCTGAGGTCGCTCACAATCCGCCAAAAGCTACGCAGTTGCAGGCGGATGCAAGCTCCCCGCGCACAAAAAGCTCCGACGTAGATTTATTGCAGGAGTTAATAAATAAAGTAAAAACACAAAATCATTCGATTGCAGGAGTATTGCGCGGATGTACTTTAAAAAGTTATGATGGAAAAAAGTTTATAATAGAAGCAAAGTTTAAATTCCATAAAGAAAAGTTGGATGAGGCAAAATCAAAAATTCTATTGGAAAAGACCTTGGAAGAAATAGAAGGAAAAAGACTTCCGGTTTCGGTTGTGCTAAAATTCTAAAGGTGGTGATTTTATGAATCCGTTTCAGCAATTAAAAGACATTAAGAATATGAGAGATCAGGCAATGAAAATTCAAAGAGAACTTCAGGGAGAAGAAGTTGAAGTTTCAAAAAATGGTGTTGATATTGTCATAGCAGGGGATCAGAAGATAAAATCCATTTCGACAAACGGCAAGTCGGACGACGATATAAAAGAAGCAGTTAATGAAGCGATAAAAAAATCCCAGGAAGTTGCCGCAAAAAAACTTTCACAAATGGGCGGAGGACTACAAGGTCTTTTGGGACAGTAGATATCTTTATTGACAATCAGACTCAGCCATTGTATAATACTATAAGACAAATTTAAAGGGTAATTATTTTATGCGAGGGCACGAGTTGGATCCGAGAATCATACGAGTTAGAATCGGTAAAGCACTTAGTGAATTTAGAGAAGAACCTCAAAAATCTCCTGGTGAAGTAAACTCTAGCGTAGAATCACCAGCAGTGTCAGATTTATCTTCTGTTGATGTTTCCAATGGCACTTCAACCGGATACGAAGTTCTGCCACATACTCCGACTATTGCTGAAAAAACGCAACTCGATGCCGCAGGACTTGTAGCATTAGCAAGAAAAAAAGAAGTTTTTAATTCGCTCCCGGAGAGGCAAAAAACTACCCTAGACTATCTTTATCTTCAAGAAGGAGCACCTCTGTGCTTAAAAGAAGTAGGCAAGCGGATGGGAGGAATAACTATAGAGTCAGTACGGAAATTAAAGAAGAAGGGTTTAAGAAAACTCAAAAATATTTTAAATGTTCAATTGCCACTTGTGGTTAATAAAACCCAAGCAATGAGACAGATAGAAGCAGAATATGGGGTGCCTATAGATCAAGTTTTGAAAGACTTGGCTTCGGAAGGTTTAAGCAAAACAGAAATTGGCAAGAGACTTCATGCCAGCCGCAGAACGATAAAAGACTGGTTTGATAAACTCGACATTGGAGAAGTAGAAGTTAAAAAGTTTAGGAGAACCTCCCTAATGCTTGAAGTTGAACAGAGATTCAAAAAACCAGCAGAGCAGATTCTTAGAAAAAAATATACAGATCAGAAAAAGGGTTTGGTAGCTATCGCACAAGAGTTAGCAGTTGATGAAAATACTGTGCGAAGATGGCTTGATTCATTTGGAATATCGGCTAGAACCCACCAAGAAGCGATGGAGATTGCTTTATTAGATCCTAAAAAAAGAGAGAAAATAACTAGAAAAACCAAAGAGACTAGAAGAAAATTATCAATAAGTTTAAGGCGACATCATGCGAAACGAAGAGAAGAGGCAGACAGAGAAATTTCTTTATCAGTCTAGAAAAAATATCAACTTCGTAGTACAATTAGTCTTGTGAAGATATATAGTGGGAGCTCCAATCAGTCCTTGGCAGAAAAGATTGCAGAAGAGTTGAAAACAAATTTATCGCCTCTTGAAATCGTTATTTTTCCAGACGGAGAAAGAAGAGTTCGGGTTATCGATAGAGTAATAGGGCAGGATGCTGTTGTTGTTCAATCAACTTCTCCAAACCCGGATACTCATTACATGGAATTATTCTTTATAGTGGATGCCCTAAAGCGAAGCGGGGCAAAATCGGTAACGGCAGTTGTGCCTTTTCTTGGTTATCAAAGACAAGATCATATTTTCCGAGACGGAGAGGCAGTATCGCTTGAAGTTATTATAGAAACCTTAGAGTCTGTAGGAATGGATAAGCTTATTACCTTTGATCTTCATTCAATAAAAATTCCGGAGCTTTTCAAAATTCCCATTGTCCATCTTTCTGCTCTCCCCATTTTCGCAGAAAAAATAAAAGAAATTGCTCGGGGTTCTGTCAGAAGTTTCCCTCCCGCCAGTGCTCCGCTAGCCTCTCCTTCGGAACCGGACGCGATGCGCGCTGTCGGGAGCCCTTCTACTTCTGCCACCCCTCGATTATCAAACGATACAATTCTTGTTTCTCCGGATATGGGCGGGATAAGAAGGATAAAAATTTTATCGGAAATGCTTTCAGACATGCCATACGTATCGATAGTAAAAGATCGGGATTTAGAAACCGGAGACATAGAATCGAATAAAATAGATACCGATTCCTCGCAGTGGAAAAAAGAGGCAAAAACCGCTATTATTGTTGATGACATGATTTCAACCGGAAGAACAATTGCCTCAGCCGTTGATCTTTTAATAAAAAATGGAATAGAAGAAAATCTTGTTTTTGCGACCCATCCGGTTTTTTCAAATGATTATAAAAATATACTGCAAAATTCCAAGACATCTAAGATTTTTGTGACAGATACGATTGATGTACCCAAAGATAAAAAGTTCGAAAAATTGGAAGTTTTATCGATTGCGCCCGAGATTATTAAAAATTTATGAGGGTACCAAAAGCAATACAAAATCTGATTGAATCGTTCGAGAGACTGCCGGGTATTGGGCCAAAAACCGCTCAAAGATTAACTTTTTATCTTTTACATGTTCCACAAGGTGAGTTGGATAAGTTTTCGCACTCAGTACAAAATCTTAAAAAAGATACAGTTTTATGTTCGATCTGTTTTATAGTTGGCGAGTCCGATCCATGTTATATTTGCTCAGACGAAAAAAGAGACAGCTCAATAATTTGTGTTGTTGAAAGCCCTTTGGATGTTTTGTCTTTTGAAAAAAGCGGAAAGCATAACGGAGTCTATCATGTTCTTCATGGAAGAATAGATCCGTTAAACAATATCGGACCGGATGAAATTTTCATAAGACAGCTTTTGGAAAGAGTTAAAGGATTATCGAATGGATTTAAAAAAGAAGAGATCAAAGAAATAATTTTAGCAACAAATCCCACAATGGAGGGAGAGGCAACGGCAATGTACATCGCCAAGAAATTTGGCGAACTCAAAACTCAAAACTCAAAGCTCAAATTTAAGATTACGAGAATCGGGCGGGGACTTCCTGTTGGAGCAGATATTGAATATGCGGATGAGGTAACCTTGCAAAGGGCAATGGAGGGAAGACAGGTTTATGAATAGCTTTTCTGACTAATTATTTATATGCCCGAAGATAAAATGATTACCGAACAAGTTGATTTAAGAAAATATCGTAATGAGCCCGAAATAAAAGCTCAAGAAATTAACAAGCGTCGGTCTGGCTTGTTATCAATGGGCTTTGGGCAGAGTTGGATAGACTCCTTACAAGAATCACGTCCAACGCTTTACGCACCAGAGGTTGTTCGCGGACATATAGATGGTCTTTCTCAGCGGGGTTTCACAAATCCCAACAAAATGATTGAATCCTTACCTGCTATATTAGGTTACGCTTTTGAGAATATCGATGCCAAGCTTGAGGGTTTAAGACAGCGGGGTTTTTCAAATCCTCACAAAATGATTGAATCCTTACCTGCTATATTAGGTCTT
>MFNM01000024.1 GCA_001782085.1 Candidatus Levybacteria bacterium RIFCSPHIGHO2_01_FULL_37_33 | reverse complement strand
TTTATAAACAACTTATCCACATGTTTACAGATCCTGGTCTCTTGCTTTTTTCCACTTTTCCCGATAGACTACAACAACTACAAATTTAGAATTCCTTAGATGAAAGTTTCTTTTCTCTCGGAAAACATTAATAAAAAAATCTCTTTTGTAAACCATGCGGTTTCTAATAGATCCCAATTGCCTGTTCTCCTTAATTTCCACCTTCTTGCAAAAAAAGGAAAATTTTTTATAAGCGCAACGGATCTTGAAATAGGAATAGAAGTAGCTGTTGCGGCAAACATCCAGGAGGAGGGTGAAATAACCGTTCCGGCAAAACCGTTTTATGAACTTTTGGGAAGCGTATCAAAGGGCAAGGTTACTCTTTATACCAAAAACAACAGCTTGTTTTTTGAAACGGATAAAATAAAAACTGTTTTTCAGACTATACCCGCAGAGGACTTCCCAAAGCTTTATGAAGAAAGGGGAGAAAAAATTGCAGTGTTCAACGCAAAAGCCCTGGATTCCGGCTTGCCAAAGATTGTTTTTGCAGCCAGTCAGGATTCCGGCAGGCCTGCTTTATCGGGAGTTCTGATAAGAAGAGAAGGGAAGGATAAGGGATTTTTAATGGTTGCAACGGATGGGTACAGGCTCTCTTTGGAAAAAGGAGTGGGGCTTGGGATTCCCAGCGAAAAAAACGACAGCTCGTTTCTTGTCCCCTCAAGACTTATTAGGGAGCTAATTTCTGTTAGGGACTGGGGAGAGGAGATAGAAGTTTACTCATCCGGAAAGAGCAATCAGATAATTTTTTTCCTAAAAGATGGGGTTTTGGTGGGCAGGCTTATAGAGGCGGAATTCCCAAATTACGAAAAAATAATTCCCTCAGATTTTTCAACTAGGGTGGTTACAGATAGAGAAGATCTTCTAAGGTCGGTAAAAACCTGCTCTATTTTTGCCAGAGAAGCCGCAAATATTATAAAGCTATCTTTGGAAAAAGGCTCTTCGAGCAAGGCAGGAAAAATTGTTGTCTCAGCAAGCGCCCCGTCCTTGGGGGAGACATCGGTTGAGGTAGAAGCGGTTGTTGAAGGAGAAGAAAACGAAATAGCCTTTAATGCAAGGTATCTCTTGGAGTTTTTAGGAAGTGTAGATTCGGAAAAAATTATTTTTGAAATGACAGGCCCCCTTAACCCCGGAGTTTTTAAAATAGAAGGCGACCCAAACTATCTCCACATAATAATGCCAATAAGAATACAAGGCTAGTTATATGCCCCTGGTTAAGGCAGTTTTAAAAGTGAAAACAAAATCTTTTTCAAGTAAGTTTCCGTAAATGTCTTTTGTGTCTTTTTTAATTGTGAATTTGTATTCCGTATTTGGACTCCATGTCGGGCGGGGACCAATATAGGCGGTCGTTCCCTCAAGTGTAACTCTAACAGGAGCAGATGGGGTTATCTCGTAAGAGAAATTAGCCGCTGACGGTATCTGGGAGAATTCAATCGCAAAACGTTCATACAATCCAATAGTTCTATTGGGTATTTCTGATCTTAGGATAGTTAACGACCCTTTTTTATCCGATGAAACAGGAGGCTCTGTTTTCTCTTCGGTTATAGACGGTGTAGGATAAGGAGAGGGTGGCATGGCCTCTCTTCTCGGCCATATTAAAAAAGAAACTAAAAACGTTAATATCAGAAAAATTAAGAGAGCGAGTAAAAACTTCTTGTTGATTAGATTCTTCACAGTTTTATTATAACTAATTTCCCGTGCACATAAAAAGATCGGTTATTGGGTCAACTGGCGTTCCATCTATAATTACCCCCGTATGTAAGTGCGCAGCAACCGAATGAGTGGTTGCTACTTGAGTACCCGAGCTTATTGTGGTGGACTGTAGAATAGGAAGGGACTCATTTAAATGAGTGAGTTCAAGGTCTATAGAATGTCCGTTAAATAGAGTATTGTAGATCTGTCTGTATCCCCAATTAGAATTAAGAAATTCACTTTTTGTAAAAGCCCACTGAACAACAGACCTGTTAATCATGGGAAGATAAACAGGAATTCCTGCTCCTGATTCGCCTTTAGACACGACATCGAAGGCATTTTTTAGCTGTTCTGAGTAAGGACAAACTGCGTAGGGGGGACTTGTGCAGGCTGGATATCCGAAATCAGCTCTACCATGTGCACAGAGATTAACAGGATGATTAAAGGTTCCACACGTGATATAAGCGGAATTCCCTACCGGATCTAAAGGGCAGGTCATGGTTAGAGCGCTTGTAGAAGGAGTGACTTTGCATTGCGAGAAACTATTCCAAACGTCTTCGCCATAATCGTAAGGGCCGTTTGTGCAACTTGGATATTTAAGGCAGTTACCATAATACGCACTTACGATTCCGTCTATTGCTGCTCGATCCCACGGACCTTCTCCGTTTGCGCTTTGCTTATCCTTTTTTATTTTAAAAGCCGTGGCAATTATTGAGTCTTTTATACTATATATCCTTAAATAATTATTAGGAAAAACATTGTTTCTGGAATCAATCACTGCCCTTACTTGATTTTTTCCAAAAAAAGCACTCATTTCGGAAGAATTATTATTGAAAGTTCCTGTGAAAGTGTCAGGGGTAAATTGCATAAGCCCACAAGCAATTGGATTACCTTGGGTATCTCGGCTACAATGCTCATCGTAGTCTGCGGCAAAATATGCTGGATCATTTTCCTGAAACCTATTTCCGGATTCAACTCTCATTATTCCTGCAACCACTGCGGCCGGAACCCCAACCTTAGCAGATACAGACTCAATAAACTGAGCCATTTCGGGGTTCCCCATTTTTACTTCCGGCTCGCCATCTCTATAAAAAGTACAAGAAGATATGCTTATTCCCGTACCTCCTCCTGGCGGGGGGGTTGGGTTATTTCCTGCCCCAAAATTACCTGCCGATCCGCCGGAGCCCATCAAAATAATTACAGTAAAAATAACAATAAGAACAATAACTCCTATAATTACAGCCGGAATCCATACTTCGCTTGTTGCGGCCGCCGTTCCCACCGCCTGGGCGGCTCTTACAGCCTTCAGTCCCTTTTGTGCGGCGCTAAATGCTCCGCGGGCGTTACGATAGGTATCTATCGCGGAATTTGCTCTGTCGACCAGGCCTTTTTTTCTCTCTCCTTGATCCATAATTTAATAATAACAGAACTTATGGCTTGTTTAAAACAGGAGGTGGGGGAGAAGGATCTTGCGAAGGAGAGGGAATTGATTCAACCGGCGAGTTGTCTTGAGGCGCCGCCTCGGCTGAAGCTTGAGCTTGTTGATTAACAAGCTCCTGAGGATTTGAGGTTATGACCGTATGTTCAAAAGGAGCCGCAATTACTTTCATAACCACATGGCTTTGTCCTGCAAAAAATAATCCCTCCCCAACATCCGCAGACAGTAATAGCTCCTTTTCTCCCTCGGATAAATAAAATGTTTTTGTTATTAGATCAACTTCCGTCGGGCTTTGTTTTAAGAGCATTTGAATGGAGGAGTTGGATAATACTGCCTTTCCGTAATCTGTAGATAAGAAATCCTGCACGTCCTGCGTTGCCGTAGTTAGGGCAAGGTAATACTTTCTGGCCCTTTTTGCAATTCCATAAACAAAAGAAGCAGAATCTTCATATTTCATAATATACCAAGCTTCATCTAAGATAAGGAGTCTTTTTTTAAGACTTTTTCTAACTCTTGTCCAGACAAAATCCAAAATTATATGCATTGCAATTGGTCGTAACTCATCCTCCAAAGCTTTTATGGAAAAAACCGTAAAAGGATTTGTTATATCAAAGTTTGACTGCTGATTAAATATTCCGGAAAGTGAACCTTTTATAAACTTTTCCAAACGCAAGGCCAAATTTTTTGCCGTTTGATCTTCCATACCAAGGAGGACCTTGTAGAGGTCTTCCATTAAGGGCGGCTGTTTTTTTTGAGTAGTAGAATCTGCCGTTATTCCTTTTTGTCTGTATGTTTCAACAAATGCCCTGTCAAGTATCGCATCTTCTCCCGGCTCAAGCTTCCCCATGACAATATCCAGGAGCCCGTGAAGAGAAAGAATCTTAAGTCCCAGTTCATTTTCTCCCTCCTCATAAAGGCCGGAGAGATCAAACGGATTTATCTTTATAGGGTCAGACGGAGTAAAGGAAACGTGTTCTCCGCCCAGCGTTTTAGCCAAAGCTTCATATTCTCCTTCAGGATCTATAATTATTACCTCTGTCCCAAACATAAATTGCCGCAGTGCCTCAAGTTTAATAAGGTAAGATTTCCCGGCTCCCGATTTACCCAAAACAATTTCATTTGCATTTTCCAAAGAGTACCTGTCAAAAATAATCAAAGACCCATTCTGCTCATTAATCCCATACATTATCCCCTTATCTTGAGTAAGAGTTGCCGAGGTAAACGGAAACGTTGAAGCCAAGGATGTCGTGTCCATGTTCCTTGTTATATAAAGTTTATCCACTCCTATTGGGATTGATGATTTAAAACCGTCTTCCATCTGAAGAGTCGTGATTTTTGTTATGAGAAGAATAGATGAAAGAGTCGATGTAAGTTTTTTTGATGCTTCTTCAATGTCCTGCAAGGATTCGGAAAAAAGGGTTATATAAAGACTAAACTGGAAAAATCTTTCAACCCCTTTTGCAAGCTGTTCCTGAAGAGATAAGGCATCTTCCAAAGCCGCCTGTACCTTTGGATCAACAATTTTTCCCTCTTCTGCCTGGGAGGATACAGTTGCCTCCATTTCTGCTATTTTTCTTCTAATATCAGACAAAACATCATTTGATGCGGTGGGGTAGCAAAACATGGACATGTTCATTGAATGATCAAAGTCAATAAGGGGAGACAGCCAGTTGGGAGAAACAAAACGGGGATAGCCGACTACAAAAAAAGTTTTATAAAAATAATTCCCTACTCTTATGTAATTAAAATCCACTTCTATAGAAGAAGGCGCAATGATATCTGTTAAAGAGGTGGTTCCTTTCTCAAGTTTTGCTATTCCCGCAAAAGTAGTTGGAGCTTGGGATTTGGAAGCCTGTTTTTGATTATTCTGTTTTTGCTTTTGTCCGAACAATTTCATGCCGAATTTCCCCCTTTTACAATCGGAGTTTTTATTTCATCCGTAATCTGATTTGTCTCAACCGTGTCCCCGTTATAGATTTCGTAAAAAAGTTTAATCAACTCTTCCTTTCCAAGCGGTTTTGCACGCAGATTAAGTCTTGCAAGCTGGGACAAAACAGATTCTGCCTTTGAATGCAAAGAGGTCTTAGCAAGGCCTAGGAAAGAATCCGAAGACGCCATAACTCCTTTTTCAAGATATGAATAAGATATAACGATGTAAAATTTTTTATCCAAAACAGTATTTACTTTTACCAGTTCTTTTACAAAATCCCTGTAGAGTCTTATTTGAGAGGAAAGTAATTGATTTTCTGTTTGTGCAGCCTGCGTTTCTAAAAGTTTTAAGTAAGAAGACACATCAAGTTTTTTGCTTCTTATAAAAATCTGAATAGGAAAAGACAGAGAGTTAAGAAGAGACGCATAGGAAAAAATTTTTGAGTCCTGCTCCTCTTTTGAAAGGAGTGAAAAATTTGTGGCATTGACCTCTATAATCAAAGATGCGTTTTTGCCCGAAAGAATAACTATATCTTCATCGATATTCTCAATTTCAATAAATTTTTGCGTCGTTGCTTTTTTTTTCTGGGCAGTTTTTATCATATTTTCCCACTCCCCGGATTAAAAAGAGATCTTCGCAGCTCTTCTCTTGTGTCCAAGGAAATAACCTCAATCGGCATTAGAATTTCGCCCTTAACCCTTACTTCTATTGTGTCAAACTTATTTTCTTCTTTTGGATCCTCAAATGAGACCGCATATGTACCATTCGCAAGAGGAGTTGCGGAGGCAAACTGACCTAAAACATTTGTTTTAAATGCCCTAACAGGATTTCCGCTTTCATCTTTTACCTCGACTAAGATATTCGGGAGAGGATTATTTCTCGGATCCTTTACGATGCCGGCGATTATGTTGGGGAATTCGGGCATAATAGGAAGGCCTATACTTTTTCCAAGCTCTTTTGGTACTTTTCTAACAGACTGAGTTTCCGGTCTTACTTGAGCAACACCCGGCGTAAATATTTGTTGCTTTTGTGTCTCAAGCCTTTTTTTAAGTTCGATTATTTGACTTTCTAAGGACTGTTTTTGTGACTGAACTTCCCCTAGCAGATTCTCAAGCTCAAGTACTTTTGTATGTGCCGCTTCATACGAAGAAGAGTCGGTATTTGATGATTCAGCAAGTTTTGCTTCTTCTAACTGTTTTCGCAGCAAGTTTGTTTCTTCTTCGAGCCCTTTTTTTTCTTCTCTACTCTTATTATCTGCATCTTCTTTTTTCTGCTCATCTGCTAATTGCTGTTTTTGACTCTGGTTTATTGAAGCTGTACCCGAGAGAGAAGAGAGAGAATTTAAAAAAATTTGTTCTTTTTCATCAAACCTGTTCTTTGGAGGCTTTGGAAGAGATTTTAAAAAATCTTTTAATTTCTGGGTAGACTGCGGAGATGTTTGCGCAGCTTCTCGGGTTTGGATTGTCGCATTGGTTACTTGCGGAAACCACATATGCCCTCCGATTTTTTGGTATACATATCGAGTAGGATTAAAAAGAGCCTTAAAGTAGTTTATTATCATCAAATCAAAAGGTCTGCCTTCGATAGGAACAAAAGCCGAAGCGACTCCCAGGCCAATAAAAATTAAAGCAAACGGAAGTTTTATAAGAATAAAAATAGGGAGAATAAAGGTGATCCATCCCAGGATTACTCCACAAGCAAGATATGCAAATTGTTTAATTGTCATGTCTCCAATCAGCTTAAATTGAAAACCAGTTATGTCCTGCGGAATTGGATGATTTTCCATAATTAATTAGTTACTAGAAACTAGATACTAGTTATTAGCTTGGTATTTCTTAATTTTCCAGTCATCGAGTTAAGCATTTTACAAACCTCAAGCAAAAGTTGTTCGCTGCATTGATTTTTGCCAAACAACGAGATCTTTATAAGACTTAATCATGCTAATATCTATTATCTACTGTACGATGTGAAAAATCTCATTGCAAGATTATCAAAGTATGTCAAAAAAGTAGTTAATTGAGGCTAGTGTGAAAAAAGTAGCGATTAGCAATTAGCGTCTAGCGTTTAGTTGGAAAAATTAACTATACGCTTTTATCTATACCCTAATCTCTTTTTCTATGGGCAATTTCCAAAACCGAATTGTTTAATGCAAGTTACCCCGGTAACAGCACTAATAAGGTTAATTATTAGAAACGAAAGCAAAATTACAACAAGGCCGATTATCGCATAGGTTAGGGTTTCCCGCGCGGACTTAATCTTCTCCTCTTCTCCTCCGGATCTTATGTATTTAATCCCCGCGTATATAACAAAAAACAGTGCGGCAACTCCCGCAAAAATCAAAGCCCAGTTTACAATGTTTTGAAAAACAACAGGAATACAGTTTAAAGTTGCAACTCCGCTTGTCGGATCGACACAATTTTCCCAAGTAAGCATAACTTAAGATTAGCAATAATTATTAGAGATTGTCAATTAGCTTTGTATCTATTGGAATGGAGTAGACATCTAGAGACCAATAGTAGGAATTTTAAGCTCGTTTAATCCTGTACCAAGGAAGAAGGTAAGTACAAGATTTAAGATGAAATAGGCAAGGAAAACAATTACCAATCCGACTATTGCCGCAACTATAGTATTTCGGGCGCTTTCAACAGCGCTCTTGTCTCCGCCTGAGAAGATCCATCTGAGACCGCCCCAAACTAAAAATATTAGAGCCACAACTACAGCAATCACAAAAAGAAGAGTAACAAAGCCTCCCACAACCTTGCCAAAGTTACCAGAGGTTAGACCGCAAAGCTTACCAAAATCACTGGATTCATCGCATAAATCAACTGCAGCAGCAAAGGCCGGAGATGCACTGAGGAGGTAAGTTGTAAAGGCGAGAACAGAAACTATTTTCTTCATCTTTAACCTAATGCTACGATGATTTTTTAAGTTTGTCAAGCCCCGATTTAATCGGGGCGAAGACCCCGCCAAGACGCTCCGAAGGATAGAGGAAGTCAGAACCTACTGGAATGTAACTTTTCCATTAACCACATTCTAGCTAGTGTTGAAACATTTAAACCTTTAGATCGAGCTGTCTTTTCAAGTTTAACTTTAAAGTCTTTTTGAAGACGGACTATCAATGTTTCATCTCTTGGTTTATCGAGTTCAAAAACAATATCCACATTCTCTGTCTCATCGGCAAAATCAGTAACACTGTGTGTATCCCAAAATCTTGCCTCCTCTTCATAAGTTTTAAATTTAGGGATTCTACTTTTCTTTTTCATATATGTCTTTCCTTTCTTTCTTACTTGCATCGCGAGCGGTAATTAGATAATATTTCCCCGTGTATTACAGTGTGATACCAATGTCAATAGTGACCTAATTATTGCAGAATTAAAAATAGATTACAATAAGAATTTTTGAAGCAAAATGTTTTGGATTTTTGAATATTTAAATTTAAATATTGTTTAGAATTTAGAGTTTCGAATTTAGAATTTAAAAGAATTTTATATTAAAAAACCCACCGACAACGTTGACGAGGAAAAAAGCTGCAAAAACAATTATTAGGCCGATTACAGCATAAGTTATTCTTAATCTTGCCTGATCAATAAGCTGTTTATTTCCACCGGATGTCATCCATTGTATTCCGCCCTGAATAAGATAAACAAGAGCTAATAGAATAGCTGCGATAAAAAAGAGCGTGATTCCCGCCTGTATAATCTTTGAGAGCGTGTCTGCTCCCCCTTGCGGCACTCCGCCGGGCGGATTAATTGTGTTGCCTCCGATTGTTAAAGCAAGCTTCATAATTTAGAATCAGGAATCATGAATGATGAATAATGGATTCTCGAACTTTTAATAAGCCCATTAATAATTTTATGTACTTTTACTGATTGTGCAGCAAGGTTTTTAAAATCATCTTTAGTGATAAATCCGACATCTCTTGCAATCAGTAATTGATTTTGCAACTCTGTTACTGACCCCTGAGCTATTGCGTAAAATTGTATCTTTTCCTTGAAGGATTGTCTACTGAATCCCTCGGCGATGTTTGAGGTTATTGATACTGCACATCTTCGCATTTGAGAGATCAATCCAAATACCTCCTCTTTTGGAAAAGATTTTGTTTGCTCATAAATTATTAAGACTAATTTATGACCCTCTTTCCAAGCGTCAAGGTCTGTAAAAGATTTAATTTTCCTGATTCCTGATTCATAATTCATATTTCTATTCATGTTATTCACTGAATCCTGGTATCTTAAGAATGTCAACTCCTATTATCTGAAGTATTACCAATGAGAAAATTATGAAGACAAGTCCGATTATAGCTGAGATAAGCTGGTCTCTTGCGGCCTGAAGTTTTTCGGGATTGCCCTGAGATGCCATAAGCTGGTATCCGGAATAGATTATAAGAAGAAGCGCAATTCCTCCCGAAAGTCCCAATACCACTCCAAAAACAGATCCTATGAATTTTTCGGGCGCTGTTTCTATGTCTCCAATTGCTGTTTTTAGCTTACTACAGGTATCGGTAGTATCAGGGGATAAAGTAGTGCGGTCGTTGTCAGCACAAGGAGGCAAGGGAGCCCTGGGTCTTTTTTTTGCTCCCGGGACATCTGAGCCATTGGGATCAGGAATTATTTCTACTGTGGCTTTTGCATTTTTGTTCTTATCCCAATAAGCCTGATCTCTTACCTGAATTTTTATCCAGTAATATGTAAATTCAGCTGTACATCCGCCCCTTCCTATACTGGATATGCCGCCTTCATTTGTCTGCTCGTTAATTTTAATTATGTAATTTCCGACCGAGAGCCTCTTTGTTGACGGATATGGGAAATAGGATACTGCAGTTTCATCTTTTCCTATTGATATACAATCCTGGGTGAATATATTTTCAGGATCACTTGCGCTTGCAATCTCTACAGCATAATTATTTCTGCTTCCTTTATCATGAGGACGCCTAGTACCGAAAATGCGTACTTCTACTTGCTGACCAGGCACTAATGTTTGCTGAATCCAGACCTTCGGATAATACATGGAAACATAAAAAGAAGCAGGTTCAAGTGTTGCATCAAGGTCGCTGAAAAGAACAGCCGAATAAATATGTCTTCCATGAAAATAATCTCCATCCCCACAGGTATCATTATCTCCTGCTTCTTTGAGAGCATTCTCGCCATCTCCGCATACAAACAAAGCTATAGTTCCGTTTGTAGGCCTTTTTGTTACGATTTTTGCACCCTTTAAGAAGTCCACATTGAAGTTAGAAATAGTTTCGCCATCACCCGGGGAAGCTAGAAGCAGGCACTTTGTAGTCAGGCAAATTTTATAATCCTTACTATTATCAAGGCCGGTAAATCTAATTTCTACAACATCGGTATTTTCTGTAACTACAGCTCTATTTTCTGATTCAAAACGATCGTCTCTTAGAATACCGTAAACAGTTCCGTATAAATATTTATTTGCTTCGTCGGTGGTGCTTGATCGCAGAGTGTAGGAAGGATGAGCATAGATTTCATGGCCTGCGTCTACACCAGTCAGGACGGGCGCCGGATATTGCTGTTCAAGCGCAGTCCGACACTCTGCGGCAGTATTGTATGTTCCGTTTGAGTCTAGTTCGCAAAAAGCCTTTCGGCCTGCTGCAGATGGAGGATTCAATTTATATTTTCCGGAAGCGCTCACCTGATTTAGGCATTCATCTCTAGTCAATGTTCCGTCAGTTGCTGCAACACAAGAAAAGCCATAGCGAATACTTCCTGTTTTTTTGTATTTTGTGGTGGCTCCGGTGCCGTTGCTTGGATTCTGCGTGCTTACCGAAACAACATTGCTTCCTGATGGACTGCAAGTTACTGTTGCGAAGCGGCCGCCCCCGGCGCTTACGCCTACGTTGATTGTACCATTAGCGTTGCCACTTCTTACATATGTTGCTACGCCCGAGTCATTGGCTGTAACTCCTGGTACACTGAGATTATTTCCAAAAGTAATGGTCCAGATTGTGCCTTTATCTGCTTTGATAGTTACGGTGAAGCTGTCTCCTGGAGCAATAGCTGTATCGCTTAGAGAGAAACTGCATGGAGCTGCTTGTGCTGGTCTTGCGGTCTCAAAAGAAAAAAACGCCAGGAATAAAAAGAGAGAAAAAATAAAGAGCAGAAATTTCCTCACAAAAATATCGTATAAGAAAATCAAATCGAATGCAAGCCCAATCGTAAGTATTTCGTTTAACGGTGACGAAGTTCGTATCGATTAGCGGTTAGGACTATTGATTCAATTTATTGCTGCCAATTAAATACAGGCACCTCTATAACCCGAAGGGGTTTAATGTTGGACAATTCCTGCTTTTTAACTAAATTATCCAGTTTCTTAGAGATTATTGCGCTGTAATATCTTTCTCCACATTGAAGACAAACCTCAACGGGAACATTTTTTACTACAAAAAGCTTGCCTTCCCATCGAAAATCAACATCAAGATTTTTTATTTTAGTTTTCCCTTTACAAAAATAACATTTATTCACGGCTTCTTAACTCCTTTGCTCTTGTTTTAAAATCGATCCAAACCGGCGCTTTTGGTCTATAGACTGTTATGATCAGTAATCTACTGTTTCTATTATAGCACCTTTTAGAAGAACTTTCTCAATCTCTTCAACTGTAATTTGTTCTTCTTGTCTTCGCCCTTTATATTTCTAAGATTTTTTTGGTAAGGGTTCTTGTTTCATCGATGTAGAATTTTTTTACTTCCTGCCAGGAGATTTTCTCGATCATCTGCGGCATCTGTTGCTCTTCGGCATTTGTAAAATAAGATAAAGATTTCACAAGATGGAACAAATTATAGTCAACCCCCTTGTATTTTTTTCCAAAAAAGTCAAAGAGAGTTAGCAGTTTATATTTTTTGCAAATAAAAAACAGATCAATGAAATCTCTTTTAGTTCCTCTTGTGGAGATCGCATCAATTTTCATACAAGCAATATCCCTTAGATCGGCAACGGCAACATTTTGGAAAATCCCCGGTTTAAAAATGGGCGGATAAGGGTATATAAAGAAACTAATTTTGATTTCATTGAGACTTCCTAAGAATGTACCTTCAGTATCTTGATCAACTGTCAATTTTCCTAAAGACTTGAGCCTCTCGGTTATTGTTTTTGGGTTAAACTCTTTTGAGGTAAAGAAATCGAGATCAAAGGAAAGACGGTGTCCAAAATAAAGTGAACATGCAGTGCCACCCGCAAGATAAAATGAGGAAGCCCATTTTTGCCTGCCTAGTAAGGCCAGATTGCCTTGTGTATTTTTTGAAAGTCCGGTTGTAAACATCGAATCTGGTTTTTTGGTATATCTAAAATAAGACTCCAAAAATTAGCAGTTTTTTTTGAAAGAGCAGGGCTTTGGCATATGATCTGTTTAATTGTCGTTTGTGGATACTTTTTAAACACCCAATGGAGCGCATTTATATTTCCTAGTTCCAGAAGCCTCTCGATAATATAAGTTGATCTTTTTTTTGAATCGAGATTTGAAAATTTAACGTCCCAAAAGTAACGTTTTAAGAACGACGGTAATTTTGCCATACGACTATTTTATCATAATCACGAGACAAAACGAATACCTCTTCCCTTCACGGTCTGTAAGTGATTTGGATTATTGGGGTCGTCTTCGATTTTTTTTCGCAGTCGGAAGATAAGTTGGTCTAAGGCCTGGTCGGTTACTCCTTCCTGAGATTTTGTATCCTGCCAGACAGATTCTATTATTTCATCTCTTTGGATAAGGCGATCCGGATTTTCTAAAAGAAATTTTAAAAGCTTAAACTCAAGAGAGGTAAGAATATCCGAGAGATTTGCTTCTCCTCTTTTAATGGCATTGGTTGCAGAATCAAAAAAAATTGTTTCATTGCTCGATTGCTTCATTGTTGACGCAAACTCTTCAAAAAGAAGAATTTGAATTTTATTATTTTTAATAAGATTAAGTTTCTCAAGCATGTCTTGAGGTGACCCCTCGGTCACCTCGGAGGTGTTACGAAGTGATTCCTCCGAGGTGGATACGAGCTTTTTGAGAGCAGTTTGCTCTTCCGGCAAAAGGGAATACCATATTTCAAAACAAGCTCCATAAATAGCTTTCTGTTCAAGTAAAAATTCTCGTAGTTTCTTACTAGTGGCTAGTTGCCAGTTGCTAGTTGCTAATACTGTTTCAAGACAAAGCCTGGTTAATTTTCCGTGTCCGGCTGTGAGATCGATAATTGCTTTTATTGTTTCATTGCTAAATTGTTTACCACTTACTTTTTCCAGATATGAAATTCTAAAATCAAGACCCGGTTTATCCAAAAGCGGCAGATAAACAATGTTTCCTGCCAAAAATTCGTAAAAATCCGCAAAAAGCATTGGCTCTATTAAATCCTCAAGAGGCCGGTTAAGCGAAAAGATAACGGAAAACCTGTATTTTGCCCTGTTTCGCAAGATTCTTAAGTTTGCAAAAAATTCGCTTTCAAGCATTGAGATATATTCTTCGAACCGGTCGAAAAGAAATACTACGGTTAGCTCTTTTTCTATGCATAAAAAATCTACTGTCCTCTTTAGCCCCTGAAACAGGAGCAGCTCATCATTCATGCTTGATACCTCTTTGAAAATACTATTTACCCTCTCATATTCTTGCGTCATTTTTCTTTCTCTTAAAGAATCGATTATCGATAGAAAAATAAACTTTGTTGCCTCAGAAAGCGGTTTTTTTCTAATCTCCGAAAAGTTCATCGGCACAAAATGAAACCATTTTTGATTTTCCGAAAGATGTTTTTCCCGTACGCTGCGATTATAAGATAAAAATCCTAAAAGATTTGATCTTCCAACTCCCGGAAGACCAATTAACTGGCAAGAATTTCCGTTTTTAATAAATGAGAGAACTTTTTCTATCTCCTCAAAG
>MFNM01000023.1 GCA_001782085.1 Candidatus Levybacteria bacterium RIFCSPHIGHO2_01_FULL_37_33 | reverse complement strand
AACAAATCTTCTTTCGAAAGTTTTTCTTTCTTTTCCGGTTATGACAAACGCATTTTCAACAGCTGTTAAAGGCGACGGGAGAGTTTTTGGTGAGGTAATTGCTTTAAGAATTATTGAATCTAAAGATGTTATGACTTCAACTTGGGCAAAGATCCCGTATGAAGTTTTGCAAAGGATTTCTTCAAGAATCGTAAATGAAGTACCTGAGATTTCACGGGTAGTTTACGACATAACAACAAAACCCCCCGCAACAATGGAATGGGAGTGATTAATTTCCAATTTCAAATTTCTGATTTCTAAACAAATTCTAATTTTTAAGATTAAAATAAACGCTTAAGACTAAATTTTCTTCTGAACTGCTAGTCAAATAGGATACCGAACAATTTTACTTATCTCACTCAGGTGTTTGATGGTAATTTTCAATAAATCGTTGACGCCATCCAGCGTACAGAGATTCTGTTAAACGAAGTCTTGGATTTCTTTCTTCAACGGGATCCTCTGTTCCTGGAATAATCGATTTTAATCGATCAGCAAGTCTACCAATAAATGAGCCTTTTGGCGTTTCTTGTGTGTTTCGATCTTCCATCTCTATTTCAGCCTGCCTCTGTTCAGCGTGAAGACAAATGCGTAACTCGGCATTGTAGCATTCACGCTCGAATTCTCTAAAAAATTCCTCATCAGTATAGTTATAGTTTTCCATCATGGGTCTTGCATTTCTTAGAATGGTACTGCGAAAATAGTCCATACCTAATTCTTTGCCTGTTAGAAAATCGAATCCAACATGGCCTCTTATCCAATCTCTACAGTCTTCGGTTATAGTGGGAGTTGCACGAAGAATGGCTTCCACTTTTCCACTTATACGCTCTGCGGTTTCAGAGTGTCCTCGAGCAGATAAATGAGAAAGGACATCATCTTTGGAAAGAGTACCTTGCGCTGGCATTGCTACATCATAAATTTCACTTAATCGAGTTACAAATTCATTGGGAGAAAGCTTTGGTTCTGCGATTGGATGTTCTGGGGTAGTATCCATAATATTAAAATACTACAATGAAAAATATATTGCAATCTAAATTCAATTAGACGGTTGGGGAAATAGTTTTTACTCCCTCAGTAGCTTTGATTGATTATGTCTTGAGGAAATTAATCTTACTACAGCAGGCCAACTATTAAGAGGGAACTGTTCGAGAACATTAATTGACATCCTTGCTGCTCTGGATCTGTGTTCGGAGTTTCTGTATAATTCGTAAAGTTGAGTCAATGAATCGACCCCTCTTTTTGCGTTTGATGAATACCGTTTTTGCTCCTCATCTGATGGGTTATACCTATTCTTGTGTAATTCAAAATAATACCCATTTTCTTCAAAATAAGGCACTAAGCCTACTTTAAATTCACTAGCACCTTCATCTAAAAGTTCGTCTAATTGTTTTCGTTGATTGTCGTCGGTCACATGGGTATTTGTTTTCATTTCAATAGATTCAAAAGCACTAAAAAAAGCCAAAATCTCATCTTTGGCTGACTTTTCCATCTCAGGTTCTTTTCCATGCCGTCTTTGTAGTCTCTCAGAAATTTCTTTTGGTAACCTCATATCAGCAAATGATGGAAAATAAAAAAACGTGTGTCTTCCTATTTCCAAAAATGCGTTCCTTGCGTGTTCAAGCTCGTGATGTAGATTAGGATTCAGAAATGATATTTCTTGAGTTTCTTCTCCTTTAATTTTTTTTCTCTCAACTATTACAGGAAAATTTCCGTAAGCATGATATTCCATATACGCTTCAGAAGAAATTTCCTGTCCCTCTTTAAGGCGTAGTCTTCGATAGTCATCGTCGTCTACAGTAAGCCTAAGTGAAATCGCCCCTTTTACTGCTTCCACATCACCTTTGGGTTCAAAACCAAATAGCTTACTGAACAGCTTTCTTGCGGCTTCAGGTTCAGCGGTTTGTGGGACGAACCTTTCTTCATCCTCTTTAAACTCTTTCCCCTTAGGATGTGTTTCTTTCCATGTTTCATCAAGTTTATTCCTCGAGGACTCTACTTCTAGCATAACCATATCTAAAATAGGCTTATAAGCGAGAATCTGCGGGTATTCTGAGAGAGTTTGATTATACGCTTGTCTCCATTTTTTAAAAGGTAAACCTTCCCATAGTATTTTCTGTTCAAGTTCAGTTCTAAATCGTGCAATATCCTCTGCTAATGGAACATCTTTTCCTATTTGGTCAGGTAATACCTGTTTCTCAAGCGGAGCTGGCTTCTGTTCCTTATTCTGTGCTGCTATAACTGTAATTTTTTTCTCTGAAATTGGTTCAGAATCCATAAGAAAATTATACCATAAGCGACTGTAGGAAAAGTTTTTTTTGCGTGATACAATACCTCTGCAATGGATGAAGTAGCAAGAGTCAGAGAAAAAATAGATATAGTCTCTCTTATTAGCGAATACATTCCTCTTAAAAAAGCAGGCAGAAATTTTAAAGCAGTTTGTCCGTTCCATAGCGAAAAAACTCCTTCTTTTGTTGTATCGCCCGAGCGGCAGATTTGGCATTGCTTCGGATGTTTCCCCCCAGGAGAACAAATCAAAACTCCATTTGGATACCACAATATCGAAGAAATCGATACGAATCATTGGGTAGTTTCGGGGAAAGGTAACTTGAGAAAAGTAACAGATGTAATGACCCATCAGTATTCGGGAAATCTCATACATGTCGTGCTTAGAAAATTAGGAGGAAAGGTAAAACTGACAAGCGACCATAACGTTTATGTTGTTAGAGGATCTCCATATATGCAAAAAAAATACAAATACTTTTCAAGAAGATATAGGAAGTATCTAAAAATCAGAAATCTAGATAAAAATCTGTACCAAAATTTGATAGACAAATATTTTCCCATAAGAAAGTTCCCTGCTGGAGAATTAAAAAAGGGTGATTTATTGCTTTACCCGATTAATAGAAACAATAAAGATCTTACACTGATTGATTTATCTTCTTATATAAGTAAAGTTGCTAAATATGGCCCAATTCCTAAGGAAATTCCCTTACAAATTCCTATAAACGATGAGCTTCTTAAATTACTTGGGTATTGGATAGCGGAAGGAAGTAGCCATAGAGCCTATATTCGATTTAGCTTAGGTAATCATGAGGAAAATTTCGCCTATGAAATTGTAAATTTAATAAGAAAGATTTTTAAATTGGAGGCAAAAACTTATAGACGCCCGAATCTGAAAAGGACCGGTATTGAAATAACGGCGTGCCATTCACAGCTTGCAAATATCTTCGAGAACTTATGTGGCAAGGGAGCTTCAAATAAGCATATACCATTTATTTTCCAAGAACTGCCAGTTGAGAAACAGAAAACTCTCTTGGAAGCAATTTTTAAAGGAGACGGCACTACTTTTAAAGCACACCGTTCTACTCATTGGCATAAGTCAATTACTACAATATCTAAAGTCTTAGTCGAACAGCTTGTGGATATCCTTCTTCGATTGAGTCTATTCCCAACACTATATGTAAAAGAAGCACTAACAGACAAGATGGGACTTAAGCATAAAAAAGCATATTCAGTATTTTGGTCGGAAGAAATAACGCAAAAGTATGACCTAGTTTATTACCATCAAGACGGCTCAGAATATTGGTTATTACCAATAACTAAACTTAGTCAAGAATATTATAAAGGTCCAGTTCATAATTTTTCTGTTGATCAAGACAATTCTTATATTGCTACAAATTTCGCCGTTGCTAATTGCTCAAAAGGCGGAGACTGCTTCACTTTTTTAATGGATTATGAAAATTTGGAATTTGTAGAGGCCTTGCGGATCCTTGCCAAAAAGGTCGGAATAGAACTTTTAGAAACAGATTTTGTAAAAAAAGACACTTCCAAAAAAGAAAAAATTTATTCTGTCAATAAGATTGCCTCCGATTTTTATCATTATGTTTTAACAAAACACAATGCAGGTAAAAAAGCCCTTGAATATTTGACAAAAGTAAGAGGGATAGACCCGCGTCTTATTGAAACTTTTTTAATAGGTTTTTCTCCTGCTCAAGGAGATATTCTCTCGAAATATTTAATAGAAAAGAAGAAATACAAAACGCAGGACTTAATAGATGCGGGACTTTCTTTTACAAGGCCGGGAAGAACAGTCGATTTTTTTAGGGGAAGGCTTATGTTTCCTCTTTATGATCATAGAAACAACATTGTTGCTTTCTCGGGTCGCATACTCTCAGACGAAATAAAAGAATCAAAATATGTAAATACAAAAGATACGCTTGTTTATCATAAGGGGAGCATGTTTTTTGGTTTAAATTTGGCAAAAGAAGAGATAAAAAAGAAAGAAAGAGCAATAATTGTAGAGGGAGAATTCGATGTAATTTCCTGTTATTCACAAGGCTTTAAGAATGTTGTAGCAATTAAAGGAACTGCCTTAACAGAGAATCAGGTTATTCTTATCTCAAGATTTGCCCAGAAAGTAACTCTTTGCCTAGACCGCGATGAGGCAGGATTTGAGGCAGTCAAAAGAAGTCTGGAGTCTTTAGAAAAAAAAGGATTGACAACGACCGTTATAGAGCTTGGAGATTTTAAAGATCCAGATGAGGCAATTAAAAAAGATCCGATATTTTTCAAAAAAGCAGTAACTAATGATATTGGAGCTTACGATTTTTTAATAGAGGCCTTCCTTAAAAAATATAATAGAGAGACAGTAGAGGGCAAAAAGAAAATAACCCAAAACCTTCTCCCTTTTATCTCCCATATAGACAACGAAGTAATAAAAGAGCATTATCTCAAAGCCTTAGCGAAAGAACTGGATGCATCCCTGGAGACTCTTCAGAAAGAAATGGATAAAGTTGGCAAAAAAGAGCCGGATAATCTTAGTTTTGCCGGAGCAAAAAAAGAAATAAGAGGAAGGAAAGATATTTTGGAAGAATATCTTTTTTCTTTAATCTTGCAAAGTGAAAGTGTAAAAGATTATTTTAATTTCTCCATCGAAATTCTCGGGGATTATGAATTTGAACGTCCATCTTACCAAAAGATTTCTGAATATCTAAAATCTTTCTTTAAAAATAACGAAAATTTTGACAGCAAAATTTTTGCAAAAACACTCCCTAAGGAAATCATTAATATATTTGATACGTGTTTTATATTGCCCTTGCCAAAATTTCAAGATTCTAAAAAATATACTCAAGAGTTGGGAAAAGTCGCAAGGGAGTCAAAGGTATTGTATTTGAAAAATAAAATAAGAGAAATTGCCCAAGCCATAAATAAAAAAGAAAAAGAGAAAGAGGAAACACAGAGTCTTCAGAAAGAGCTCTCGGGTTTGGTAAAACTCCTCAAGAATTAAGCCTTGGTTCAAAAAGTCAGGCTGATGTGTTAAAATAAGGTAAGAGTATGAAGCAAAAGAGACCCCAGAATTTTTTAAAAGACATTGTCGATTCTGCAAAAAAAAGAGGTTACATAACCCAGGATGAAATATTGGCAATTTTTCCGCGTCCCGAGGAGCATATAGAAGATTTAGATACTTTGTACGATAAACTATTAAAGCTTGATATAGATGTTTTTGAATCCGTTGCAGCAGATCAGGACTCAGAAAAACCAATCGAGGATTTGGAAAAAGAGCTTGCGGCGCTGACAGTTTTAACAGAGGGTACAATTTCAGACCCGGTTAGAATGTATCTTAAGGAAATTGGAAGAATTCCACTTCTTAAGTTTGAGCAGGAAATTTCTCTGGCAAAAAGAGTTGAAAAGGGAGATAAGGAAGCAAAGAAAATTTTAATTAATTCAAACCTTCGCTTGGTTGTATCAATCGCAAAAAAATATGTTGGGCGGGGACTTACGCTTCTTGATTTAATTCAGGAAGGGAATCAGGGGTTAATTCGGGCAGTTGAAAAATATGATTGGAGAAGAGGTTACAAATTTTCAACTTATGCGACTTGGTGGATCAGACAATCAATAACAAGAGCTATTGCAGATCAGGCAAGGACAATTAGAATTCCTGTTCACATGGTAGAAAATATAAATAGATTTTTGCGGGCATCAAGAAAATTAATGCAGGAGTTGGGTCGTGAACCAACACCCGAGGAGGTTGCAAGAGTTTTGGGAATTGATCCTGAAAAGGCAATGGAAATTATTAAAATTTCTCAGGAACCTGCAAGCTTGGAATCTCCCGTGGGTGATGAGGAAGATTCCCGTCTTGGAGATTTTATTCACGACACAACGGCGCCTACGCTTTTTGACAGCGCATCACGTGAGCTTTTAAAAGAACAGGTCGAGCAGGTTTTATCAACGCTCTCCGATAGGGAAAGAAGAGTTCTTGAAGAAAGATTTGGCTTAAAGGACGGAAAACCAAAGACTTTAGAAGAGGTTGGTAAAATGTTTGCGGTAACAAGGGAACGAATAAGACAAATAGAAGCAAAGGCTCTGCGCAAACTTCGCCACCCTTCCCGCGGCAATAAATTAAAAGATTACTTAGGATAGTTACTTTCTCAACAAAACCACTGCGTTGGGGATGATATTAGAATAACTTCGAGATCTGCTCTTAGCTATCTATAGACCTATGAATGATAGATGACGCAAGTGTCTGATAGGGTAAGCCTTCTTCTGCAGCTCTTCTTTTAAGCCTTGATAGATCTCTCTCTGAAAGCCTGATGTTGATATTCCTTGCTTTATTTAGAGTATTCCTTGCGATAGTCTGAAATCTCTTTTTTTCTTTTTTTAGGTTTGGAGCACTAATAAACTTTCCTTTTTCAACTTCATTAAGAAGCTCTTGTTCTTCTTTTGTTAATTCGTAATATTTCATATCTTACCCCCTTTTATTAAGTATTTTTTAGTCATTTTTCTACTTGGGATAACCGTCTTTAGAAAAACCTTATCCTCGTCCTCGATAAATGGTACAAGATAAGCATAATTTTCTATATTTACAATCAATATTTTTTGGTTGGCATACCGCTTTTTATTTGGATGAGTGATCCTATCTAATTCTCTGCCTTCGACTAGCGCCTGAATCACATCCTCAAAACCAATATCTCTATCTCTCTTAAGCTGCTCATTCTTATTTTTATCCCAATCGAAGTGTTTCACTTATAGATTCTATGACAAATGATATGCTTTGTCAATACTATTTTCTCACAAAAACAATTGCGTTGGGGAGATTTCTTCCCGGTCCTGCCTTATAACCCCCGTACCAAAGAGCAGTTGATCCGCCCTGATCAAGACCAAGCGCATTATCTATTCCTAGTGTCTTAAGTACCACTCCTGCATCTGAGAAAGATGCCCCATAGACAATTCCTATATAGACCATGCTTCCCTTATTTCCTATGAAAGTTCTCGCCGCTTTTCCTCCCCCGGCCGAAGTGGGATTGCCGCCAGAGACCAAAAGTATCTGCATTGCAATCACACTATCAACGCCTGTATCTCTTCCCCAATCAGAAGAACGTCCGCGAACACCCATAGTATTGCCAGTGAAATAAACTAATGGAACGCTGCTATACACATTATTGCCGGAGTTAAAATAGACTTTGTTTTTGTTCATCAACAGCGTGTCAAAAGAATTCACCTTGCCCG
>MFNM01000022.1 GCA_001782085.1 Candidatus Levybacteria bacterium RIFCSPHIGHO2_01_FULL_37_33 | reverse complement strand
ATACATGTAGAAGATGTTGGTAATCTGGAAAGGCAATATCAAGAAACAACCTCAAAAATTGATCAAATAGTAGATAGGATACATTCCCCAATACTATTTGAAACTAAAAAGGAGAGTAGCATTATGACTGGCAATGCGCAATCAAACTTTGAAAAAGAAGAGTATATAGGAGCAATAAAAAGAATAAAAGAGTACATAGTTGCAGGAGATGTAATTCAGGTCGTCATGTCTCAAAGATGGGCAAGAAAAACAGAAGCCGAACCCTTTTCTCTTTATAGGGCCTTAAGAAGGGTAAATCCTTCGCCGTTTATGGTTTACTTTAATTTTGGAGACTTTCAGATTATTGGTGCTTCTCCGGAATTACTCTTAAAAGTTGAAGATAAAGATATAAGCACATGGCCAATTGCCGGAACAAGACCGAGGGGGTCAACTCCGGAAGAAGATGAACGGCTGGCAGAAGAGCTTAAGAAGGACGAAAAAGAGAATGCAGAACATATTATGCTTGTCGATTTAGGAAGAAATGACATAGGGCGAGTTTCTGTTCCGGGAACTGTGAAAGTACCGCGGTTGAAGGAAGTTGAACGGTTTTCGCATGTTATGCATCTTACGTCCGAGGTACAGGGAAGACTTTCAGATAAATACACTTCTTTGGATGCTTTGCGTTCGGCTTTTCCAGCGGGCACAGTCAGCGGAGCATCTAAAATAAGGGCAATGCAGATAATAGCTGAGCTTGAGAGAGAAAAAAGAGGCGCATATGCAGGCGCAATGGGATATGTCTCGTATGATGGTGATCTTGAGATGGCCATAACTATAAGAACTGTCGTTTTTAAAGACGGAACTGCGTATATTCAGGCAGGGGGAGGAATAGTCTACGACAGCGATCCGGAGACCGAGTGGGATGAAACAGTGAGAAAAGCAGCAGCTTCGCTTAGGGCTATCGACCTAGCTGAAGAAGAATACTAGGTTTCATGCATTTGATTTTCTATACCTCCATTAAACATTTATTCATCAACTCCCAAACGGCGCTGAATTTTTTTGGTAACTCTTATGTGGCGGCGGGCAATTTCTTTTCCTTCCTCAATTGTTCCGCCATACTCCTCTGAAATTTTTCCGGCTTTACTTTTTACTCTTCTTTCTTGGATTATATTAGTTAATGGCAGTTCTAATTCAATTTTTGCCGGAGCAATAACACCTTTGGTAAGTTCGATTTCTTCTCTTACAGCTTCTCCCCAGTCTCCACCAAAAATTCTTCTTTCATCTTTGTCATTTGTTGAATGAATCATAAGCCAGGATGAAATTAAAGTTTCCCTTAGTTCAGACAATATTTCTCTTGCCTCGTCTAAATTTGCCCGCCATTCTCCCTGAGATTCTGTTTCTTTTCTCATTATAGAGGGCAGTTTTAAAGTTTGCTTGCTTCTTTTTCTAAAGCGTTCCTATTTTTTATGACAAGAAGTCTTCCTTTTCTTTCAATAAGTCCCTTGTCTAAAAATTTTTTAAGTTCGACGCTTACTGTCTCTCTTGCCATTCCAACAAGATTCGCAATATCTTTATGAGTAAAGGGGATTGGTATTTTGATTTCTTTATGATCGCTTCTTATTCCGAAATATCTTGCGCATATTAAAAGTATTGACGCCAGTCTTGAATTTGCGTTTCCAAAAGTTAAATATTCCATTCTTCGCAAGGCAACTTGAAATCTCTCGATAATATGAAGATTCACCTCATCAAAAACATCTGGGTTTTCTCTTATAAAAGGAATGAATTTTTCTCTTGGGGATCTTTCCATTTCTACTTCACTTAAGGTTTCAAAATAGTAAATACTTGGTTCTGCCGTAAATGTAAATACGACTGGAAAAAATTCTCCGGGTTTATAAATAACAAGCGTTAATTCTTTACCCGCAGAAGAAAGTGAATAAAGCCTTACATATCCTTTTTTTAGAAAATATATTCCTTGCGGAATATCGCCTGCACGCAAAAAGGTTTCTCCCTTTTTATACTGAAGTAATTTATATTGAGAAAAAAAAATGTAAAGTTTTTCTGATGGTGTCAAAGTTTCACCTCCATAAAAATTGCGCACAGAGTATATCACAAAGCAAAATTGTTAGCAACCTAACAATTTTATTGTAAAAAAAACACTGATTTATAGTAACTTAAATTACTGAAGTTTAAATAAATCTGTGATATTTTCACTTCGGTGAACACTATATGTGATAGACAATAATCAAATTAATAAGAAGGGGGATTTATGCTCAATGATTATCAGATCATAAAAAGAATTGAAGACAGTCCTCCCTTTAACACAAGAGAGAGAATACTTCTTAGAAAAAGGCAACACTGGTTTATTATTATAATGCCGGTGTTTTTTTCGATTGTGGTTGCAGTCTTTGTTACTTTAATCCTTTATTATCTATTTGTATTAAAAATCTCGCAAGTTGGCTTATTTATGTCATCTATGCCCGTGGTATTTCTAATGACCTCAAGTATAATTGCAAAAATAATCGTTGACTGGCATTGCCATTTTTATATCTTAACAACAAATAGAATACTTGAAGTTTGTTATAAGCCTTTATTTTCAAATTATATTAATAACATAATACTAAACCAGGTAAAATCAACCGAAATCGATATAGAAAAGACTGGAATAATAAATCAATTGTTGGATATAGGCAACGTAATTATCACTTTTGATAGGCCTACACACCAGGAAGAATTTAGATTGATGAATATAAAAGATCCAAAAGAGATAGGCTTTTTAATGTCTGATGTTCTAGATATAGAAAAACCAGATATGATGGACGCTCCTATATGGTATAAATCAAAAAATGAAGAACATCGTTTTAGAATAACAGAAGAAATATTTCCAGGACATTCTTTTGGGGTGGCATAAATGAATTTTTTATATATTACTTTTTACATTGCTATGATAATCATTTCGGCTGCTTTGGGAATTTACAATTTATTGTTTGCTCTTTATTCAAAAAGAGCCAAAAACGAACTTATAATTGCTATTCCCCAGTCTTTAGAAAAATTGCTGATTATAAACATGTTTATTTCTTTTGGTTCGGTTATTATCATCCTGTTTTTTATTTTAAGATTAATTTTATAAAGGAGGTGAAAAATGAAAGATATTTATCTTGAACCATTCTTAAATTCCTGGCCGACTCCTTTTTCTATTAAAGACATTCGAGAATGTTTTAAAATTAAAAAAGGTTTGAGGCAGAGGAGAAAAGCAGCAAGTATTTCTTATCCTAAAACCCAAGCAAGCATGGGGATATTTAGTTTATTCAGGCTTGGATCTAATGCTTGACAACACTTTGTTGACTTTTATACAATTGTTTAATGCCTAGAGCAGTAAAAAAGTTAACCACCGAAACAAAAGAGCCAATAAAAACCCGAATAAAAATACCAATAGAATTTAGTCTTCAGAAATTTTTTCAAGATTCAAAATCCTACACTCCTATTCTTTTAGTGCTACTTTTGGTTGCTTCATTTTTATTAGGTGCACTTACAACTAAACTAGCGACAAGCCAAAATTCCACAGGTAATCCCCAGACTGCAACCCAACCCAATACACCTGCGGCTGCGCCAAATGTGCCAAATCAACAGGCGCCTGCTGGGAAAATAAAACCGGTAACCGACAAGGATCATATAAGGGGCAACAAAAACGCCAAAGTGGCTATTGTTGAGTATTCAGATCTGGAATGTCCGTTTTGTCAAAGATTCCACCCGACAATGAAAGAAATTCTACAAACTTATGGGGATAAAGTGAACTGGGTCTACCGCCATTTCCCTCTTTCTTTTCACGCTAATGCCCAAAAAGAATCGGAGGCAACAGAGTGCGTTGCAGAACTTGGCGGCAATGACGCATTTTGGAACTACGTAGACAAGATATTCGAAAGAACAACATCAAATGGCACGGGATTTGCTTTGGATAAACTTGGTCCATTGGCTGCCGAAGTCGGAGTTAATCAGGGACAATTTCAGAGTTGCTTTGATAGCGGCAAATACACAAAATTGGTTGAAGAGCAAATTGCAGACGGGACACAGGCAGGAGTCAGTGGAACGCCATCAACTTTTGTAAACGGACAAATTGTGGTCGGAGCGCAGTCTTTCGCCTCCTTCAAAACAATTATCGATCAGGAACTTTCCAAGTAAGCCTCTACCTTCCAAGAAGCGATACAAAAACCCAAATCGCAAAAATCCCTAAAATAAGAAGAAAACTTTCGATAAATGCAAAGCCGGCTTTGTTTTTCTCGTGAATTTCGGGAATAAGATCCGATGCCGCAATGTAAATAAAAAAACCAGCAGTAACGGAAAGAAAAACCGGTAAAAGTCCTGTCACGAAATCTGCCATAAGAAATGTCAAAACAGCGCCAACAATTGCAGCTGCGGAACTTAAAAGATTCAGTAAAAGAACTTTTTTCCGATCGACACCTTTATGTAAAAGTATTGAGAAATCGCCTATTTCCTGAGGAATTTCATGAGCCGCGACAGCCAGCGAAGTTACAATTCCCAGAGGAATGTTTACCAAAAAGCTCGCGGCAATGGCAACGCCGTCAATAAAGTTATGAACACTGTCTCCAAGTGTTATGAGCGCAACCGTAGGCTTTAGGGCAGGCTCGGCCGGATGCTCGTGATGGTGGTGAAACCAGTGAATAAAACGTTCAATTAAGAAAAAAACCAAAAATCCAATAAGAGCCCACAAAAATATATTTATATCTTTAGGGGCGTTTGACGCGGCTTCGGGCAAAAGATCAAAAAACGCGGTTCCTAAAAGCGTTCCTGCGGCAAAAGAAAACAAAAGGTGAGAAATCCGAAGCGCCAATTTTTCCTTAAAAAGAATAACTACTCCTCCAATAAGTGAAAAAACGCTGCCGATAAGAGTGAAGAACAGGATGTAAAACAACATAGTAAATGGCAAATTGCAAATAGTAAATTTACAATTCTGATTGTATCATATTAAAGAATCTCAAAACTTCCAAGCTCTTTCTCTGCTTTCTCCCACTGAACGTTAACGCTTTCGACTTCGGATAAAAATGGGCCCTTCCAGCATTCTTCTATTGCTTTTTCTATCTCATCTCTACTGCCTGAAAACAGGGACTCAACTCTTCCATCAGAGAGATTTCTAACCCATCCGTTTAAACCGGTTTCATAAGCAATTCTTTTTACAAATTGGCGGTATCCAACATTCTGGACAAAACCCGATACAAAAACGCGTGCTACCATAACAAAAAATTCTAATTTCTAAATCCGAAACTCTAAACAAATTCTAAACTCTCAAAATTTTAAATTCAGAACTGTTTTGAGTTTTGGTAATTTGAATTTTGATATTATTTGGAATTTAGTGCTTTGGATTTAGTTTTTGTCAATTCTTGAAGCTTCCACATAAATAATGCTCCTTTATTCTTTGCCGAGCTGTCCGAGACATAAGACAGCGCTTTCTCAAGAATTGACCTATGAGTCGTTTGTGCAAGTTTTATATATAATCCTCTATGTTTGTAGTCATCAAGCTGCTCCGAAAGATAAATTCCGTAAGACTGAAACTCCCGCGAAATATATTTATCCTCCATGGGATCAAAGTTTTCAAGAATTTTTTTAATGGATTTCATAAGCTATTTGGTATTGAACCTGTTCATTGCTTTTTCTAAACCATTTTCAAGCGCCTCCGCAATAGCTTTTGATCCCCGTTTTATAACATCACGCGCTTTTCCAGCCTCTCCGCTTGAGAATCCTCTCAAGACAAATTCTTCGACGCTTTTGGAATTTTTAATTTTGAATTTTAAATTTTGAATTCCTTTTTGGTGTCCGATGCCTAACCTAAATCTCCAAAATTTTTCCGTACCCAAAGAGCTCATTATGGACATCACTCCCTTGTGCCCCGCAGTTCCTCCGCCAAATCTTATTTTCATACTGCCTAAAGGCAAATCGATTTCATCATGAATTATCCAAATGTCAGATGGATTAATTTTGTAAAATGATGATACAAGCTTAACGCTTAGACCTGAATTGTTCATGTATGTTTTAGGTTTTACTAAAATTATTCTTCTAAGTACTCCTTGTTTGGGCTGCCATTCAATCTGAGAAATATCACATTTAAATTTTTTGCTATCTTCCCAAATAGTTTTTTGAACCTGCGAAAAGTCTTTTAGAAATCTGTCCAATACCATAAAACCCAGATTATGGCGTGTATGCCCATATTTTATGTCCGGGTTGCCTAACCCTACGATTAACTTCATACGCCTTATTTTACAATTTATTCTCTTGATTTTTCATTAATTAGATCCATTACTTCCTTGTTATCTACTTGAGGAAATTCTTTGTAGAATTGTCCTATGGCATAAAGTTCTCCTTCTATTTGAAGAGCTATAACAGCATCAAAGTATTTCTTAATACTTAAAAGGGTATCTTTTGCAATCACCGGAACCGCCAAAACAACCTCTTTACTTTTCTCTTTTCTAAAAAACTTTACCGCGCAAAGAACAGTTGCGCCTGTTGCCACACCGTCATCTACTAGAATAATTTTTTTATTTTTTACATTTAAAGATTTTTTGTCTCCTCTTAAAAATTTCTCAAGCTCACCTCTCTCAAAATTCTTAATCTCTTTTGAGCGATTTTTGTATTCTTCATCTATATTAAGTCTTCTAATTAGACCCTCATCCCAAAAAACAACACCGTTTGGACCTATTGCGCCGATTGCAAGTTCGGGATTTTGCGGTGCTCCGATTTTTTTAATAACTATAATATCAAGGGGAAGATTCAAAAAATTACTGATTTCCTTAGCAACTACTACTCCTCCTCTTGTTATTCCTATTACAACAACGTCTTTTTCATTCTTAAATTTTTTAAGTTTTCGGGCCAGTAATTTTCCCGCTTGTCTTCTATCTTTAAACATTAAAATTGAAGACCCAATTGAGACTCTTGTTTTTCTTCTACTGATTGAGTAATTGTGTCGTTGCCGTTCCATATTTTTACTTTCCCGTATTCTCCATCATATCCTGGGTCTATGACAATATTGCCCTTTCTAACTTTATCAAGCCCTTGCGATAATTTAGCCCCTCCTATTTTTTCTATTTGGGAAAGCGGGGTTTTAAGAAGAACTTCTATTTCCGATCCTAAATTCTTGCATAAGTTATCAAAGGTATCTTTAACTTTTTGGCTGGAAACAGTCGAAGAAAAAGCTTCTGAGATTATTTCGTTTAAAGGAACAAGTTTTATAAACGGCGGATGATTCTTCATTGTATCGGTGTACCATTTTATCCCCGACTGACTTATTTTAGCCTCTACTTTTCCTAATAAATTTTTATTGGATAACTGCTGAAGTCTGTAAAGAACTCCTTCTGTAAGCCGCCTTTTGCATACCGGGCAAATATTTCCGTCTTTCCTAGTTTCCTCTGGACCCCGAACTACTTTGCAATTTCGATGACCGGAAAAATGATACTTCCCCTCCTCAGGATAAAATTCAATGGTGTATTGAATTCTGTTATCAGTTTTCGGTTTTCTGTTTTCGGTTTTTTGTTGTTCTGTTTTCAGTTTATCTGTAGACCGAGCAACCGATGAACTGGTACCCGATAACTGACCACTGAAAACCGATAACCGAGTTATTGATTTTCTTATGTTCTCATAGCTTGGTTCTTGAAGCTCAAATACGGTCGCCTCTCTTCCCATCTTTGCTCCCGAATGGGCATCGGAAAATGAGAGGATTGAACGAGTCCTTAACTCTTCAATTTGCCAGTTCATCTCCGGATCGCTTGATAAACCGGTTTCTACTGCATATACATAATCTCTTAAGTTACCAAAGCATTCTTCTATAGAATCAAATCCCGAAGCACTTCCATATAAGCCAAAATGAGGCGTCCAAACATGACAGGGAATAAGCAAAATATTTTTATCGATAGAAAGAAGAAGCTCTAAAAGATCTTTTGATGAGAGTCCGATAATAGGTCTGCCGTCTGCTAGGAGATTGAATGCTCTTTTTGTAAATTCTTTGTTTATCTTTTCAACTGTTTCAAGATTTGGCACAAAAACCAGATTATGAATTCTTCTAAGTTTCTCTCCCTGTTTATAAATGCTTGAAATTTCTGTTGATAGAAGAAATAGAGTCTGACTGTTGTCTGATTTAAGTCTGTAAAGACCATCGGATGCTTCCTCAAGTTGACTCTTTAATTCTCTAAACCAAAGAGGATGAGTAAAATCCGATGTGGAAATAACATCAAGTCCTTTTAAGCTTGCCCACCTTGCCATCTCAGGCAAAATCATATTCTGCGAAACCGCACGCGAATACTTACTATGTAAATGTAGATCTGCTACAAAACTCACAAAGACATTATAACACTCAGTTTTCTATTTCGCCCAGACTTCTCTTGTCACTTCCACTGCTTCTTTTAAAACTTTAACTTCCATCAGCGGATTTTACCAAAGAAGGAAAGAGTCTTGGCAAAAATCTTTTAGTTATTAAACTTTCTGACAATTGATTAATCGCCGCCGCAGAAACAGTCGATTCAAAAAGTGTCGTCCGATTTGGTAATTGACCGACATCACGAACGGCCTCTCTAACAACAGCTAACCAGACTATCCCCTCATGAATGGGAGCCACACTTATCTGATAGGGAAACGATGGGATATTTTTTTGAGTTTCACGTCGAAATTGAGCTTGCGCCTCAGCATTATCTGCGATCAATGAAAAAAGTCTCCGTTCACTTTCAAGCTGCTCAAGTAATTCACTGTCTGCAATATAACGAACAACCTTTTTGTCTTCAATAAATCCCACTAGACTAGCAACTCGCAACTGTTTTAAGAATACTAGGTGATCCGGCATAACAAATTCACCGGGTGATCCCCTGCTTATCATCGAACCTATAATCTTTGAAGTTAAAACCGGATTAGTAACAAAGTGATTAGGATTTCTTTTTACAAACTCTCTCGTTATAGCCTCTTCAAAAAGAGTTCCGCGCAATTTCTTAATCACCTCTTGCTGATTGACCCCCTCTTCTCCATTTAACCATCGGTGTAAGTCTTCTATTGTTAACTCCGCTGCCTGAACCGATCTTCTAAAATTTGATTCAAGTAGTGAAATCGATTGGTTCGATAATAACCCTAATGGAAAATTGGATTCTCTAATTAAAGCCAAAGCGGATGAATCTGGCCGATCAAGCAAAGTTTTCTTTGCGACATATCTTACAGATCTCTGATTTCTTACAACTGGCTTTGCATTGGTTTTTCCTGAAAATTCATCTCGAAATTTTGTTAATCTTGTCCTAGTTGGTCTTAACTCTTCCCACTCCCTGTATGGTTCGTCTTCATTTATTCTTTCTTTCATAATCAATTTTGCAAAGATAACACTTAGAAGAAGACTTGTCAATTATTTCTTATAGTGGTTGAATTGTTGTTTGTAGAGTTTTTTTATTTCTTCAACTGTTGTCGCATCCTCGGCTCTTTTATCCGCTTCCCGAAACTTTACAAGTCTTGGGAAACGAAGAGCATATCCTAAGCCTTCTCTATCACGACCTGCCGTGTGGATTGGAGAGCGGGTTATCTCGTCTGCCTGAATTTCCAAAACTACCTTTGGCTCAACCCAATAGGACGGCGTAATATCAGAATTGACCCGAGCCGGCTTATGCACAACTCTTAATTGCTTTGAAATTTCATTTACTTTTCTAAATTCCTCATCTGTTAAGCCCGTACCGATCCTTGATATTGAAACGAATTCGTCTTTTTTCTCATCATAAACGCCAACCAAAAGCCCTCCTACTCCAAACTCTGTTCTCTTCCCCTTTCCTGAATAGACCCCAAGTAAAACGCAGTCAACCGAATCTGTCAATTGTCCTGCCTGAGTTCTCTTAAATTTAATCCAATGAAAACCCCTACCCCCTGCGATATAGGGACTATCCAGCTTTTTAAGCATGAGTCCCTCAAGTCCTTCAGAAATTGCTTCGTTGAAAAATTCTGTTATTTCTTTAGTACTTTTTAAAATCTTTTCCTGCGCAATTTTAATAACTCCGCCATTTCTTGAAACTATTGATTCCAAAAGTTTTCTCCTTTGCCTATAAGGTTTCTGTGTTATATCCTTCCCATTTAAATACAAAAGGTCAAAGGCAAATAAGACTAAGGGAAGTTTTTTTGCCATCTCCTCAATTTTATATTTTCTTCTTCTTTTTGTAGTTTCCTGAAACGGCAAAAATTCCTGCGTTTGAGGATTATACGCAATTGCTTCCCCTTCTAAGATTGCAGATTTTGCCTTAATTTCTTTTTTCGCTCCTGAAACGATGTCGGGAAAGGCATGAGTTGTATTTTCTAGATTTCTTGAAAAAAGCTGAACAACCTCTTCTCCTCCACCTCCGAGGTGGTGTTGCGCCTGCGGCACACCTCGGAGGTGTGCTCTACTTAAGTGAATCTGAACTCTAAATCCATCGAACTTTGGCTCTGCCGCAAATTCATTTCCTAACCTTTTTATTGCCTCATCTGCCGAAGGAAGTCTCTCGGCAAGAGCGGGTCGAATCGGCTTTCCTAAGGTAAGTTTTATATTTTTAATGCCGTTGATTCCTTTCTTAAAAAAAGTTTCTGCAACAAAACCCAGATCGCTTGTTTTATTATATGCATCTTCAAGAACAGGGCGAAGTGTTTTATCTCCATGTTTTGAAAGGGATAGAGAATCCAAAACTGTAGCATCACCAATACCAAGTCTTAAAGTCCCAAGCGGAATGTTTACTACATGCTTTGCAGAAATCGGATCTAATTTTTTAAGAAGTCCTGAAAGCGCAGATACTTTTTTTTCAACAGTCCCTTCACCTGAGAATTTTGCAATTTTCAAAAGTTCATTAAATACCTGGCTTATTGTTAATTCCTGATTCCTGATTCGCGATTCGTGATTCCGCGATAGCTCTTCTGCTGCAATTCCCATATTCCCAAGTTTTCGATACAATTTAATTACGTGTTCTTTTTCCTTATTGAACGCCCGAGCTATCGCAACCGCTACAATATTTTCCGCCATCCCCATCTCTATTGGTTCAAAAAAAGGCGCGACTCTTCCCTGAATCAAATAACAAATTTTACCTATTTCATCGCTCTTTGCCTGTTTAAAAAGTTTTGAGAGAATATCTATCAATTCCAAGCGTTTACTAGTTGCTTCTAATTTTTCGTAATATTTACTTAAAGTACTAAAGTGCATAATCTTTATTGTCTTTATCTCTTTGGCTCTATGACTCTTTTTTACTTCATAATGTACTTTGCGGCTTTGGTTTTTCCTTGCTTTCGGATTATACCCGCCTTCATCAGCGCTTTCAACTCGTTTAAAATCGTGTCCTCAGAAACCATTGGAAAAAGCCCGCCAAATGCTTTGTTCTGAAGATATCCTATCTTTTGAATATATTCCATTATCTTAAGCTGTCTGTCTGTCAGCATTATTGGTTTCCCTCCGAGTTTTTCCCGAAGGTTTGCGTCGATTGAAATTTTCTCAACCCTGTCTTTTATTTTTGAAAGCTCAATTGCTAGACCTTGCGTAAAATATTCAAGCCATTTTGTTAAATCGCCGTCATTTTTTCCAACACTTTGCAAAGCGTCATAATACCTAACTGCTTCTTTATCAAAATATTCCTCAAGAGAAAAGAATTTTCTTATATCATATCCTTCCAAAAACAGAATAAGGGTAGAAAGTGCTCTTGCAACTCGTCCATTTCCGTCTAAAAACGGGTGGATTCTTACGAGTTCATAATGAACAACTCCGCTCTTCAAAACCGGATGAATATCTTGCTCCGATGTGCTGTTTATAAATGCAATTAGGTCTTTTATCTGGGGTGGGATCGCAACAGAAAGAGGAGGTTTAAAAGAAACCTTTCCGGTATAACTATTTTTAACAACAACCTGTTTTTTTCGATAATTTCCGATAGCATCCGCTGATAAAATTTTTTTAACTGTAAGACTATGGAGATGTTTTATAAGACCCTCGTCTATAATTTTCTTTGACTCTTTGACTCTTTCTGACTCTTCCATGTCTTCAATATACCGCATAACCTTTCTGTAGTTTATAACTTCCTGAATATCGCGTTGTCGGGCTACAACATCTTTTCCCATAATTACATTTTCTGCCTGGGAAAGATTTAACTCATTTCCCTCAATATGAGTTCCGTAGTGAACAGTTCTGATAAGCGCATCATCCCGGAACTGTTTTTCGTAGTAAGGAAGAAGAGGTGCTTTGTCTATAACTTCCCGGCATGCCTCAATTATTCCGATGTTTTTAAGAATCTTGTTTGTAATAGTGAACTTTGGTATATACATTCGTATCCAATTATCGCATATTTCCCGAAGAATTTAAATATTCAAAATAAGTGTTATAATAAGCTAATGGCGGGGAGAAAACAAAGCGAAGAAGAAAAAAGACTGCATGTTGAGGTAATAAAACAAATGGTTACTCTTTCAACCAGCGGATTTGGACTGGTGGCCGCTCTCGCATGGAATAGTCTAATTCAAGAAGTTGTAAATAGTTATGTCAAAAAATGGCTTCCGGGCAATTCTGGCATTATTTCACTTTTGATTTATGCGCTTGTAGTAACTGTTCTTGCAGTTTTCGTAACCCTCCAACTCTCCCGCCTCTCCCAAAAACTCCAGAGTCAGTCAGAAGATTAATTCTTTCATAACCTTAGGAATTTCGTCAACGAGGTCTGAGGAGTTAAAGTAGTAACCGACTTTTTTGAATAAGCTTTCCCCTGCCTTTTTGTTTATAAATGATGCAGAGCAGGCCGAAATAAATGCATCGTTTTTACAATACAAAGCCGCAACCAAACCTGCTAAAACATCTCCCGTTCCTCCTTTTGTCATCCCCGCATCCCCCCCAGGAACCTCTGTGCACTCCCGAGGCGAACAAACATAATCTTTTTCTCCCTTGAGCAAAACTACACAATTAAACTCTTTAGCAAGCTCTGCAATTTGTTCTTCCAATTTTAAATTTTGAATTGTCATTTTTAATTTTTCATTTTTAATTTTTAATTTCAGCATCTCGAACTCTCTTTTGTGGGGCGTCAAGATTGAATTGCCCGGGATAATCTCCAAATCCATCATTTGAAGAGAGCCTCCATCGATAACCCACTTTTTATTAGGGTACTTTTTAAGGAGTTTTTCTGTTAAGAATTTTGTGTCATCATCACCCTCTTCCTCTCCCTCTTTTCTTGGCAATCCCGGACCAATGAGAATGCAATCGGCTTCATTTATGTAATCTTCGACCTTGTTTCGCGAAACTACTATTCCGTCTCTAAATTCCTGTTTTGTCTTTTGAACTATCTGGTTGTTTTCGGGAATGGATGAATAAAAAACCATATCAACTATTCTTGACGCAACCTTTAGGGACCAGAGCGAAGCCGCATGAAAAATCTTAGATCCTCCGATTAAAAGCAGCTTCCCATTCTGTCCTTTATGAGAGTCTGGCGGCGGTTTATACAGTTTTTTAAGTATTTCAGGATCGAAAGTTTTCATTTACTCAATTCTATCACGTCGGCATTTTTAAGAATTTTTGAATCGATAAATTCTTTATGCGTTGTCGTAACAATTGATTGCTGATTCGAAAGCATATCCAAAACCAATTTTATGTGTCCTGAGTCAAGCTCTGAGAATATATCATCCAAAATAAGGATAGGTTTTTGCCCTATTATTTTTTCTATAAAAGAAAGCTCGATAATTTTCATCTGAAGAATAGTTAACCGCTGTTGTCCTCTTGATCCAAAAGATTTTATGTCATGTGTTGTTTGCCTCGTGTTATTAAACATACTAAAAGACACATCATCTCGATGTGGACCAACCAGTGTTACCCCTGCTCCGACTTCTGCCTGCCTATATTGCAAAAGCCGAGCACTTGATACAATACTCTTGTCGTAAAAAACAATAAAATCAAAAATCTCTTTTGAAAAATCATTTATAAACTGCACAAACTCTTCTCTTTTTTTTGTAATAACGGCCGCATTATTTATTAAAAGATCGTCCCAATACTCGAAAAGTTTTTCATTTCTTACTCCTGATTCTCTTACCCGGTCTAAAAGCGCGTTCCTTTGCCGAAGAGCTTTTGTATAAACAATTGTCGCATTTCTATAGTCCCTATCAACCTGCTCTAAGAGATTGTCCAATAATCTTCTTCTTAAGTTCGGCCCGCCGATTATAATATCCAAATCCTCCGGAGAAAAAATTACACAAGCAAAATTTCCCGCAAAATCCACTCTTCTTTTGAAAACACCGTTTACCAAATATTTCTTGCGAATTGTTTCCCGCGTATCTGATTCTTCCCGGCAGACAACAACAGAAAGCTCTGTTTTATCCTCAAGTACTCCCGAAAGCCTCGCTAAGTTTTGCGAAAAACGTATCAAGTCTGCGTCTTTTTCGGCTTTAGAACCTCTTCCCGTTGCAAGATAAAAGATGCTTTCTGCAAAATTTGTTTTACCCGAAGTATTCGGACCAACAATTATGGCTGTATCTTTTGCAAAATTAAAATCCGCCTTTTCGTAGTTTCTAAAATTTTGAAGACTGAGTGATCGGAGAAACATGGCTAAATTGTACCATTGCTAAATTGTTAAATCAAAAAACAATACAACAATCAAACAATAAAGCAATTTATTCTATCACAGTTCCAACAAATTTTTTGCCGTTGAAGTAATTTTCGAGATTTTCGAAATCATCACCCTTGAGAACTACAACCTTTACTCCAAGTTCTTGAGCGTTTTTAGAAGCAACCGGATCAAATGGTGCATGCATTCCGGGAATCCACTTATCCCCCACCAGTTTTCGAAAATCTTCCCAGGAAATTTTATTAATTGGTTTTGCATCTTGAAACTTTTTTGGATCTTTATCATAAACTTGAGCAATATTGCTTAAATTTATAATCGTTTTGATATTATAATCCTCGCAAGCCATTGCGACGCAATAATCCGTAGACCACCCCGGCTTCCAACCAGAACCAATAACAACTGGCTCATCCACTTTCCTTATGATTTCATAATGCTTAAGAATATAAGAATGGGCGATGTCCCGAAAAATGGTACGGATAAGATGGGCATTAAGTCTTGTCGCATGAATACCAAGCCAATCTAAATCTTCAGAAGCAAGCTTGTCTCCTACAACTTCTCTTACTGCTTTTTGGTAATGCCTAGTAGTTGATCCACCCCCTACTACAATAAAAAACTGGCGGTTTTCTTTTTCCGCCAGTTTGTCTCTTATGAAATCATTAAACCTCTTAAGAAAGGCTGTATCTATGCCTCCATTTGGGACAATAAGCGAACCCCCTAGCGAGATAGCAATTTTCTCAGAATAATTATTATTTGTCATAAAAAGTTGGTATCAGTACTAAAATATGATAGTAACAGTCAGTACTATGAAAATCAATTATGAACTCCCGTTTTCCTCTCTGAGAGAATACGAGCGATTTCTTTCACGTTATCACGACTCTTTACTCTTTCTCTTAAAATCTCTTCAGAACTAAGCCACAATGTGTCTACCACTTCATGATCTGACTTATGTATGTCTATTTCCCCTTTTATTCGCGCAGTCGAATGGTAGAGTATTAGCCGTGACCGTGCGCCTGTTGTGGCATCATGATGTCCTTCTTTTGAAATTACGGGTAATTGATCAAGTATTTCTACATCTTTTACCCCAAGCTCTTCTCTTACCTCTCTTATTGCAGCATCGCGTATTTCTTCACCATCCCTAACTTCCCCACCAGGAAATGCCCACATTTCATCATCCCGAGGTCTTACTAGTAAAATCTTATTCTGTGAATTTACACATACAATCATTGACCCAATCTGTTCTCCTGTTGCGGTTTTTCTTTCAGCCTCTTCATTAAGAAAAACTAGTGTTTCTCTTATTACGATGTCTGATATATCTCCCATAGAAGAAGTGCCAAATAAAGTTTGTATTTCTTCAACAAGCTTTCTCCGTTTTTCAGCTATTCCGTCGTCCTGATCTAAGCCAACAGCATTTTGTAAAAACTTTAGATGTAAATCTTTCATTCGTAAGTATAAATCCCTTGCTTGTTCTTGCATGTCTAATGGGAGTGATTCTGCGCGAACTAAACTCTTAAGAGAGTAATACAATCTTGCATCTGCCTTACCAAACTCAGTAACTTCTTGATATAATTGTCCTACCTTCTCGTCAAGGAATGGAACATCTCGATAGTACGAAAGATTTACACTAAACATTTCATCTGGGTCGTAATCAGTAATAATACCTTGCTGAACATATTTACGAAGTAATTTCTCATCTAGTGTTCCTGCACGTACCGCTAGAATATTGAACAAAGAGGACACAAATTGAGCATTGCCTTCGGCCAAAAACTCTATATTCTTTTTAAGCATGTCAAAATTCATCCGCCAAGAAAACATAATATATCCAATTTCCATATCAATTCCACTTTCTTGAACAATTAACATAGCTTTTTTAACAGCTGCCATTTTCTGTCCTTTTGCAATTTGCTTTTGATACTCATCGGAACCACCCTCTACTCCCAAAAACACTTTATCTAGCCCCACTTCTTGTAGTTGTTCTAGCAAACCTTGCTCCTTAAGCTTAATCAACGTATCAACTCGTAATGATGCGACAAAAGGAACACGTGGCATATCAGCAGATTTTAAAGCAGAAACGAGTCTTGATGTTGCTTCTGTGTCTCCGAATGCTTCCTCATCGGTTAATTCAAAACGAGTAATATTAAAATCATCAAGAAGTCCCTGAGCCTCATTTACCACTGTTCCCTCAGGGACAGTACGATAATCTTTACCCGCTCTCAGACATCGTGAGCAAAATGTACATGCACCATAATCACAACCATGAGAGGTCTCAATCTTAACAGATCCCCCCAGATCAATAACGTCTTGGGTTAAGCCACGATAAGGACGAACATATTCTTCTAGGTTTGGCGGCGTATAATACAGGCTATCTTGTACTTCCTCTCCTCGAGCTAACGCTTTCGCCATACCTGCAAATACCTCTTCTCCTTCACCAACAACTAGCTTAACATTTGGAAACTCCCTTTTTATTAGCTCTGGGTTTGTATAGGTTGGAATTGCATTTCCCAATACTACAGTCACTGGAGATTTCGGAGGATCTTGATCAAGCTTTATAAGGAAAGACTTTGTATATTCCCAAGAATATATGGGAACACCTATTCCTAAAAGGAAAGGCATTCCATCTTTACTTGCAAAATTTCTTACGCGTTCAGCAAGCTTATCAGTATCTACTTTACCAGTTCTAACAAGTTCCGGTTGCACATCAAAAATGTCAAGCTCCACGCCCGGAACTTCTGCAAGTAAACGGGCTGCTACTGATTCAATTCCAATCGGTTCATGTAAAGATAAACCATACTCTCCTTCCATGTTAATAAGCATTACTCGTACATTATTCTTAAGTACTTCTTGTGCTCCGCTAATAGGCGGCACTTCTATATTTCTATTCATTGTTGCTTTCCCTATTTGTTGTTGACAACATTGAATTTAGAAAAAAAAGTAGTATCAATTCCTCCATTTGATACGATGAGGGATCCTCCAATGGACATTACAATCTTTTCCTTATGATTATTGCCCATAATATGCTGAGCCCGCCGAAGCATAAAAAACTAGTACTTCGACTGCGCTCAGTACTAGAAATTAATCTTACCACTTACAACATCAAAAAACAAGGAGTCCGCGATGAGATATTTCTGAAGACCCAATTTAATTGTCTCAACTTCAGGTAGCTCAGGCATTTTATTTCCTTTATAATAATTTAATTGTTCTTGCCCCTCGAAACTTTAGTGAAGTGGGATCAACCTCTGGCAACTCCGGCATGGGGAAATTTTAACACATAGCGGTTCTTAATTGAAATAGAGATCTGAAGCCTCTTTTAAATTTTGCAAAGCTTGTTTTTTTGTCTTTCCCTGACTGGCAAGTTCAATCTCCAAAAATTTTGCAACAAAAAATTTATTTTCTTTCCAAACTATTGTATGTAAAAGGTGCTTTTTCATAAATTCATTATACCACAAATTTCCAACTATTTATTTAATTTGAGACAACTCTTGCATATTACTTTGATATTTTAAAATAATTGCTCAGTGTGTGGTCCAAAGCCACAGAACTGTGAGTTTTTAAGAACCTCCATAATTATTCTTTTATTCCAAATCTTTCATGAACTTCATTAAATTTTCCTAAGAATTCTTGGTCAACTGGAGGCTTAAATAAGACATGAACCATTTGACTCCTTCTGTCTTCTCGTTCTAGGATTGTACTTCTCCAAATAAGACCTAACTGACTCGCAAGATCTGTAAGATTTTTTTTGATATCTCCATTCATATAACCAACACTATCCCAATCTAATACAGCATATCCTCCAGGCTTGAGAACTCTGTGAATTTCTTCAACCGCTGCTTCATCATTATCATGCTCCAAGAACATCAGCGCTTGATAAGAAAAAATAAAATCAAAAGACTCGTCTTTAAAAGGTAATTCCGCCATATTTGCCTGTACGATTGAGATATTATCTTTTCCTGCACTTTGAGGAAAAAAATCCAATCCGACAACATTTACTGATTTTCCATATTTTTCTGCGACTTGTTTGCAAGCAAGAGAATCAGTACCGCTTCCAAGATCAAGAATATTTGTCTTCTGATCTACTGCTCCCTTTAATTTTGTATCAATTCCAGTAGATATAAGATTACATAATTGTTCATCAATATACTTAAATGGTCTATTAGCAAGAGCTATAATTTTACCTTCTTTCTCAGATGTGAGAGTACCACCGAATTTCTGTGTATGCTTATATCCTTTAGGCGGCTGTGTTTCTCTTATTTCGTCCGGCATATTTAATCTTTATTATATTTATTTTCTACAAACTCTTTTATTTCCTTTTTAAATCTTTCTTTTGAAAACTTTTGGGCTTGGGCGATGCAATCGCTTGCATTAATTGTTAAATTGTTAAATTGTTTGATTGCTTTTGACAAGCTTTCGGTTGTCAATTCATCAAAAAACAAACCCGTTTTCCCTTCAATAACCGACTCTAAAACTCCCCCAGACCGATATGCGATAACCGGCGTGCCAACACTCATTGCCTCAACCGGAGTAATCCCAAAATCCTCATCTTCGGAGGCAAAAATAAAAGCCTTAGCATTTCTCATAAGTTCTAACTTTTCTTCATCGCTTACTTCTCCCAGATATTCAATGCGTGATTCGTGATTCCTAATTCCTGATTCTTTTAATCTAAGTCCGCCGAATTCTTTTCCAAAAACTTTAAGAGGTAATTTTAGCTTAGCAAATGTCTTAATTATCAACTCAATATTTTTCGGCCTCGCTATCCTACCGCCAGCTAAAAAATATGAATTATGAATTATGAATGACGAATTATGTGATTTTTTTACTTTTTGATTCCTTATTCCTGATTCCTTATTCCGCGTATCAACCGGTGGATAAATAACTATTGAGTCTTTTCTATAGAATTTTTTTATCCTTCCCGCAACATTCTTTGAATTTGCAATAAAAAAATCAACATTTTGTGAACTTTTAAAATCAACTAACCTTAAGAAATGATTTGCAAGCTCCCCCAAAACTCGAAAAACTAAATTATTCTTCCATTCCCGAGCAGTCGCATACCCATAAAGATATCGGGGCGGAGTATGACAATAGCAAATTTGAACTATTTTTTTGTTAATTGTTGACTGTCGATTGTTAATTGTTGTCCGAATCGAATTCGGACTGTATGCTCCTGTTGCAGAAACCATAACCACATCGAATTCTGAGAAATCAAAAGTTTTAAAAACCAAAGGTGCAATAATTCTAAAAGGGCTGATAAGTTTTTCCTTAAATGGCAGGTATTGAAGAAAAGAAGTCTTAATTTTGAAGTTTTTGAACCTATTTCTGTGAGGTCCTAAAAAATCTGGGAGAAAGACTGTAGTATAAATCGGCGCATCTGGCCAAATCTCATGAAGCGCTTCCAAAACTCTTTCAGCACCTCCATACTCTTTAATATAGTCGTGGATAATGGCTATGCGCAAATTGTTAGATTGTTTCATTGTTAAATTGTTTTAAAAAGAACAATGCAGCAATAGAGCAATGGAACAATTTCATAAAAGTTTCATCTGTGTCTTCACAATTTTCTCTATTTTTCCGCTCTTTTGAAAAATGTCATCAAGCCGTTTCGGAAGTGTTTTAAAATCATAAGCTTCAAGAGCTTTTTTGAATTCCGGAATATCCAAGTTTTTCATATCACAGTCGGAAAAATCATATTCAAACGGGGCGTCTGTTAAGATTGTTGCAAGCTGATGGGCGAGTTTCGCGTTATTTTTACCCGCTTCAAGTTTTTGCGCAAGTTTTGGGTTTTTAGTTTTTATTTTTGAGATATTTTTGTAAATATTATCAACGGATCCGAATGCATTGATTAAATTTGAAGCGGTCTTAGGTCCGATCCCTGAAACTCCAGAATAATTATCAGAATTATCCCCCATCAAAGCCTTAAGTTCTACGAACTGAGAAGAAGATATGCCGTATTTTTCTTTAACTTTCTTTTCATCGAAAAGCACCATCTCCGAAATTCCTTTAACTGGGGCTAAAACTTTTGTTTTGTGATTTACCAGCTGAAGCATATCCCGATCGCCGGTTAGAATGTAAACCAGATGTCCGGTTTTCTTGGCTTTCTCTGCGATTGTTCCTATAATATCGTCTGCTTCAAGTCCGTCGACAGCATACGCAGATATTTTTGCCTTTTCCAAAATCCCTTGAATTATTCCAAACTGCGGGGAAAGATCGCTTTCCATTGCAGGGCGCTGCGATTGATATTGCGCAAAAAATTCTTTTCTGAAGTTTGGGCTTGGGCTGTCAAAAGCAATTGCAATATGGTCTGGTTTAAGTTCCGCAATTATTTTAAGAATCATAGAAAAAAATCCCGCAACAGCGCCGGTTGGGGTACCGTCTGAGCGAGTTAGTGGAGGCATTACATGATAAGCTCGGTGTACTATTGCGTTACCATCTATCAGTACAAATTTCTCCATAATATATCTCTTTTAAAAATTACGCAGATACACTTCTCTTCTGTGACCTATGCGATCAATGTAGATTACACCTTCTTTGATAAAAAAAGCAACGCGATAATCTCCAACTCGGAATCTATGAGTGGATGGAGGAAGATTTACAAGCGGCTTTGAAAGCAAAATAGGATTTTCTACCTTAGAAAAAAAATCTATCTTTCTAATTACTCTTCTCTGCAAATCTTTGGGAAGCTTTTTTAAATCCTTCGTGCCGGCAGGAGTAAATTTGACCTTAAACATTCAGGGATTTTTTGATGTCTTCAAAAGGAATCCATCCGGATTTTTCGGCATTATGCAAGGATTGTTTCAAATCCTCAACAAATCTTGGATTAAGAGGCAATCTATCTTCTATAAGATCTATAAGTTTTCCTGCTGGATTATGAAAAGCAAGCTCTTTGCGTTTGGCAGTTTTTTCAAATTCGCCATCTATGTGCTCTAGAAAAGAAATAAATGAGTCACGGCCGAATACAAATCCCAAAGGAGTTCCTTTTTTGCCTACAACAACTGATGTTGAAGATAAAAAGGAAAGCTTAGTAGGTATTTTTACAAATTTTCCAAAAGGCACGAGCTTATTCATGTAAAAATTATATCATCAAACGCTCAAAAAAGAAAGGAGACGATTTGCCTCACGTAAAATCCTCTCGAAATTGTTTTGTTGAATCATTTTAATATCCTCTTGAGCATCTCCATTGTCTTAATCCGTAAACCTCTTTAGAAAAAGGTAAATCTTGTCAAAAATTGACCATTTTAAAGCCAGGAATCGTTGCCTAATACAAAATTACTTCAAGTCCAAAATTTGGCTTTTCGTCGAATACTCAAGTTTGGTTCAATTAACAATACAATTTTCGTTTCAGGAGGAAATTAACTTGATGCAAGACGGGAGAACAATGCCCAAAAGAGTTACAATTATTTCCTGTAATCACCTTGTAATTTTCGCGGAAGTGATAATGCTATTCTTCTCATTGCTTCCTCCGTCAAATCTTTTGCTTTTCCCGCAGGTATAAGGACCTCTCCAAAAATTGCCTGATACTTACCGCTCTGCTGAAAAACACTAACTGGCATAATTTGAAACGGCAACCCGGTTCTTGAAAGAAGAGAAATAACTGCTCTAAAACCAGTAAACTCTGTCTTCTCTCTAAAACCTATAATTCCTCTGCGAGGTTTTTTAAGTACTCTTCCGATTCTTCCCTGTGGGTAAATTCCAATATTTAGTCCTTCAGATATTGCCTCTTGGAGGCTCTCATAGATTTCTCTAGAAGATTTATTATCAACATCTATTAAATCATAACAAGCAATGGCTGCTTCCTGAGCTTTTCTTGCACCTGAGAATCTGGATAGTGGGCCGCTTAAATTTCCTTTTGTAAGCCAAGTTGTCCTCCTTGGGCTCAGTTTTGGAATACCTTGGGTTATAACTGCTGACAAAACAAGTGAATCATTTGTAGTCATAAAGCTATCCCCTATCCGCATAAGAGGTGTTCTTGAATAATGATTAGCAACTATTAAAGTAGGCAAATCAGGTATACAATCTTGTAAATAATGGTTTTCCCATTCAGCTTTTTTAAGTTCAAGAAGTTTTTTTGAATCATCAAGGTAAGATCTTTTTCTGCCCAAACCAGCTGATTCTTTTATTGCTTGAAAAAGATCTCCGCTCGACCTGAATTGCTCAGCAGACATATGAATAAGGATTATAGCAAAACTAAACTCCGGAGGTTTTGGAGAGGAGTTTGCGGTAGACAAAAGCTGTTGCAATAATGGTTGTTGGAATAGTTAAAATAAGTCCGATTCCAAAAGCCAAAACTCCTAAAATATTTATTCCTGTAAGTAAGAATGAAAAAACAAGAAGATCCAATTTTACGCCTTTTGTAATTTGAGAACTTTTTTTCAAAGCTTCAATTGGCCCCATTTCCTTATCGACAATTAAGTAACTATAGAATTGAAATTTAATTGCCCAAATAATTCCGGGGATTACAAGAAGAATAAAACCTGCAAAAACAATAAGACCGTATAAAATTGAGGCGGTTAAGAACTTAAAAACTGGCCGATGAGTCGTAAAAAGGTCAATATGTTGACTTTTTTTATTATCAAGAAAATTCAGAGAAATTTTAATAAGACCCATTTGAAGAATTGTTCCTACTAAAGAAAGGGCAATTGTTACGATAATAGAAAAATAAAATGGGAAGCTTTGGGAAATATCTTTGGCTAATATGTTAAATGCAAAATTTACTAAAATAAATATTACAAAAATGCCAATAAAAAACTTTAGTTCTCTTTTTGTAATAGTCAATCCAAATTTTATCGCCTCGCTTTTTGAAAATTTGTGGTCTTTTCTCATCTATCAAGTATTTCAGGAAAATAGAGGCAATGTCAATTAGGCTTTTGCGGGGACGAGGGCAAAACCATGACTTTTAATCATTTTTTTGGGACCAATGAGCCTGAAAAACTCCTCCGACTCAATTGTTTCCTTTTTAAGAAGTTCACTTGCCAGAAGATCAAGTTTTTTTCTAAGCTTGATCAAGATTGAAGCGGCTCTTTTATAAGCCGCATCTGTTATTCTTTTAACTTGCTCATCAATTTTTGCCGCCATTTCCTGCGATACCGTAGACTGTTCAAAATATCTTTTTCTTTCTCCGTCTAAGTTTATTGGGCCTAAGTCGCTCATTCCAAATTCAACAACCATTGTTCTTGCCACTTCTGTTGCTTTTGCAATATCATCCGCTGCTCCTGTTGTCATTTCCGAAAAGACCAAATTCTCTGCCGCCCGCCCCCCAAGCATTACACTAATCTGTTCAACCAATCTTGTTTTTGTTTCATGAACATGCTCTGTCGGCTCCATCATGGTGTGTCCTAAAGAAAGCCCCCGCGAAACGATTGAGATTCTGTGAACCGGATCCATGTGCGGCATTTCCCAAGAAACCAATGCATGTCCTGCCTCATGATATGCTGTCATTTTTCGATCTTCATCTGTTTGAAGTCTTTTTTTCTCAGGTCCCAGTTTCACTTTTGTTGCGGCTTCTTCCAAATCGCTCATATCTATTGCTTTTTTCTCAAGCCGGGCCGCTAAAATTGCCGCTTCATTTAACATGTTTTCGATATCGGCGCCTGAAAATCCTACTGTTCTTTTTGCGACCCTTTCCCAATTTACATTTTTTTCAAATGGTTTTCCCCGCGCATGAATCGAAAGAATCGCCTTTCTCCCGACAACATCAGGCATATCGAGCATAACTCTTCTGTCAAATCTTCCGGGTCTAATCAATGCAGGATCCAGAACATCGGGCCTATTTGTTGCGGCAATAACCACCAGTTGTTCTGTCGGGGCAAATCCGTCCATCTCTACCAATATTTGATTTAAGGTCTGCTCTCTTTCATCATGTCCTCCCATTATCCCCACACCTCTTTGTCTTCCAATTGCATCTACCTCGTCGATAAAAATTATTGCAGGTTGTGCTTTTTTGGCAGTATTAAATAAATCACGGACACGGGATGCTCCGACTCCAACAAGCATCTCCATAAATTCCGATCCTGCCATAGAAAAAAACGGGACATTCGCTTCTCCCGCAGTCGCCCGGGCAAGAAGAGTTTTCCCTGTTCCAGATGGACCAACCATTAGAACGCCCTTTGGAGTTCGGGCACCCATAGCTTTATATTTTCCGGGATTTTTAAGAAAGTCCACAATTTCTGTAAGCTCCTGTTTTGCTTCATCGACTCCTGCAACGTCGGAGAATCTTATTCTCGGAGTATCTTTTGAAAATAACTTTGCTTTTGATTGTCCAAAAGAAAAAATATTTTCCTGCGCCCCCCGTGCTTGTCTGAAGATAAAGTAGAAAAATGCGACCATTAGTATTATTGGCAGAACAGATGAGAGAATATTTACCCAGGCGTTTAGACCTGTCTCATCTTTTACCAAAACCTTTGTTTTTTCCAAAGATGCGCCTGCGTCTTTGAAGAGCTGATAAACATTTGCTCCGGGTTCTTTAAAAGCCTGAACCGTCTTATCTTTTTCTTTAACTGTTAATTTATTATCGACTATCGAAATTTCTTTAACTTTTCCTTGTTTTACATCGGAAATTACCTGAGAAAGAGGCACTGTGCTTATCTGTTCCAAAGGCGCAGTTGCGCTTAAAAAAAGAAATCCTGCAATAACTGCTAAAAATCCGTAGAGAAAAAGATTTTTCCAGGAAGTATTTAGTTTTACCTTGAAGATTTTTTGTTTTTTACTGTTTTTTTTACCGTTTGCCATCCGCAAGAGTATACCACATCCAAAAGCTGTTTGCCAATCCTAAAATGAAGCTAGTTTTAAAGACCCATTTTATCCTTAACTTCCCTTACTGTCTCCCGTGCAGCTTCCCTTGCCTTTTCATTACCTTCTTTGATTACGCTATCGATATACTCTTTATTTGGCTCAAGCTCTTTTCTTTTCTTTTGAATTGGCTCAAGTTCTCTAAAAATAATTTCTGAAATAAAATCTTTAAGTTCTAAATACTGAAGATTTCCTTTTTCATACTTTCGCTCAAAATCCTCGTGAGATTTTGGTGAAAATAAGGCAAGCAAAGTGAAAAGAGTTTTAACACCTTCTGTCTTCTCTCCTCCCGAAGTACTAGACGTAGGAACGGCGCGAATTTTTTTTCTGATTGTTTCTAAACTGTCCGTTAAATTGATATATGAACCTTCGACAGACTTACTCATCTTCCCCTCTCCAGTTAACGATGGTATATATTCTCCTTCAGTTTTAAATCTTTGGGGTTGCGGAAAGTCAGTGCTAAAGTCTTGATTAAAACGCCGCGCAATCTCTCTTGCAACTTCCAAATGTGGCTCCTGGTCTATTCCAACCGGAACTAATTCTGCTTTATAAATCAAGATGTCAGCCGCCATTAAAATCGGGTAATTCAAAAGCGCCATTGTGGAATTGTGTGGATATTGTTTTACTTTTTCTTTAAAAGTCGGAAGATGCTGCATCTTGGCAATTGTAACGACTGATGAAAAATAAAAAGCAAGTTCTATATGCTCCGGAACTTCCGATTGCTGAAATATAGTGGACTTTTCAGGATCTAATCCTAAAGAAAGATAATCAATAATTACTTCCCGCCTGTTTTTTCTAAGATCTTCGATATTGTAAGGCGTTGTGATTGTATGAACATCGGCAACCATATAAAAAGTTTCATATTCCGGATTATCCTGAAGCTCAAGCATGCCCTTCACAGCACCTAAATAATTTCCAAGGTGTAATCTCCCCGTCGCCCTAATTCCAGATAAAACTCTTTTTTTCATATATTTCCCTGTTGACAAGATAACAAGCCGCTGTTATAATTATTTCATAACACTGAGGGAAGATTCTAATTTAGGGTCTCCCTCTTTTTTTGTACTCTATCAAATCTCGTAAGCTCCCAAAATCAATTCGCCATCCTTCCGCTCGCGCGCCATAAATGATGTTCGACGCATCTACAAACGCATAAGTCTTAATTCTCTTAGTTCTGCTCATTTGCCTTTCGAAAAATCTCTGTCAACTCCTCCACACTTAAATCCTTTCCCTCCTTCTCCGCTTTTTTCGTTGCTTGACAAACATAACAATCGTCAAAATAAAACGGCTCCGCCTTCTTGGTCCGAATACCCGAAAGTACTCTTTTTTTCATATGTGCTAATTGTATTTCATTCATAAACCTTGCGCAATAATGATCTTGATAATATTTCGAGCGAATCGAAAACAGGCAAAATGAAATCTTTAGGAAAAATCAATGGCAACTCAGTACAACCCAAAATAATTCCCTCTGCTCCTCTTCTTTCTAGAGATTTAGCGATACTTAACAATCTTTTTGTATCAAGAGAGGAGTTTTTGCCGGATATTATATTCCTAATTACATTCTCTAATAAATCTATTTCTTTATCTGAAGGTAAAATTGTCTCAACTTTTCCTTTCAAAGCTTTTTGATATAAATTAAATTTTATTGTTGAGGGGGATGCTAGCAATCCAATTCTTTTAATTTTTCGTTTTAAAACTTCTTTTGCAACTTTATCTATCATCGAGATAAAAGGAGAATCTGAGACTTGACTAAGATCATTTATGAATATATGTGCGGTGTTACAAGCAATGGCGAAACGAGATATGCCAAGCAAATTTAGTTTTTTAACTCTATCGCTAAGCATTTTAAAAGCGGGCTTGATGTTCTTTTTATCAGAAATAAAATCTGGGATTGGTATCGAATCTACTATTATCTCGGGGAAATCATCACCATTTATAGCATTAAACTCTAAAGATGCCATAGAAATCATAATCTCTAGCATTCTTGCCGAAGCCTGTGGTCCCATTCCACCGATAATTCCGATTGAATTTTTATTTAATTTTTTCATATTTTTCCACAAAAAAAACTCGCCGATTGGCGAGCCTTATTATGAAATCTGAGCACTACAAACTCACCAACCGAAGTTAGTTTGTTAAATAGTACCAGTAAGATTTCATTTGCTGGTTCATGATTTAACCATTATAACATTAATGAGTTAAAATTTCAAGAAAATTTTAAGGGCGTTTGGAGCGGTGACCCTTCCTGGAAGACACAAAATACAAAACTGCAAAAGCAATAATAATAAGCGCAATAGCGATTTGCGATTGAACCATTATGCTGTCGAGATTAAGATTCATAATTTCTCTCCAGTTCTTTCTCTGCCCATGCGGCAGCGTACCACATTAGTATAGCAGCAAGAATATTACTGGTCAACACAAAAAGCTCTCTAGTCGCAAAAGCTCCAATAATCCAAACTACCACGAAGTTTGAACAAACAGCAGAGAATACTTTCAAATGAGGCTTATGGATCATGAAAAGAAATTCCATTTACTAAAATAATAACATATTATTAAATAAGTTTTCCCACTTCTTCTTTAAACTGGTTTCCGCGGTCTTTATAGTTTTTGAACATGTCAAAGCTTGCGCAGGCTGGAGAAAGCAAAACCACATCCCCCAGCTCTGATATTGATGCAGCTTTCTGGACAATCTCTTTCATATTTTTTAATCCCTCGATAATCTTTTGTGATTTGTGATTTTGGATTTGGGATTTTATTCTTTTCCATTCCATTCCTATTCCTATTATCGCTTTTATATTTCTTGAATTTGAAATTACTTCTCCCAATTTTTTGAAATCACTATTTTTACTCGACCCTCCAAGTATTAAAATCTCGGGATCCGAAAACGCCTCAATTGCCGCGGTAGTCGTCTCTGGAATTGTAGAAAAAGAATCATCATAAAATCTTACCCCATTTATTTCCGAAACAAGCTCAAGCCTATGCTCAAGTCCCTTAAAAGTTTTAAGAACCTCTACAATGTTTTCTTTTGAAACACCAGAAAGAAGCGCCGCCATAACAGCCGCGCAAACATTTTCTAGATTATGTTTTCCTGGCAAAAGAATATCCTTAGTTTTGATTATTTCCGCAGTTCCAAATCGAGGGGTGGCAAAGGTGGAAGGGTTTCCGGCGACGCGGAGTTCGTCCGAACTTGAGAGGCTAGAACGAGCATCGACGGGAAGGAAACCTTTGACAGGACCCCGAGAAACCCTGACAATAATTTTTCCATCTTTTACAAAACACCCTTCTTTAACTTTTCCAATTCGGCTTATCTCATAAACTTTTCCTTCTGTATGAATATGTGATTCATTGCTTGCCGGATAATCTTTATTTATAATTACAAGATCCTCTTTGGTTTGAAAACGAAGAATATTTCTTTTTGAATTAACATATTCATGTGTATCTTTGTGATAATCGAGGTGCTCGCTTGTTATCATAAGAACGACAGCAATATGAGGGCTTTTGGTAAGATCCTGCAGCTGAAAACTGGACAATTCCAGAACAACAATGGACTGAGGATTTAATTTGTCCAAAAAATCCAAAGGAGGCTTACCGATATTTCCTCCTAAATATACATCTAAGCCCTTGTCCCCCGAAGCTTTAGCGGAGGAGGATTGCTTTTTCAGCATTTCGTAAATCAAAGATACTGTGGTTCCCTTCCCTTTTGTGCCGGTTACTCCAATAATCGGGCACGGGCAAAGGTCAAAAAAAAGCTTAGTTTGCGAAGTTATCTTATTTCTTGATATATATTTTTCTAAAAGCCCTAGCTTAACTCCCGGACTTCTTACAACAAGATCGTACTGATCTAGATTCTTCAAATAATCTCTACCGAGCATTATCTTTTCCTGCCTGCCCTTCGAAGCTTTAGCGAAGGAGGGTTTTTGATCAAGAGCAATAACTTTTGCTTCTTGTTTTTTAAAAAATTTTACACTTGATAAACCTTCTATTCCAAGCCCAATCACCGCAATTTTCTTGTTTTTAAATTTATTTATCATAAAGATATACTTTTTATTGCAACATTTTTGAACTTTTTTCCCAACAGTTTTTTTGATAATTTTTTGAACTTCTCAAGATCTCCGGTTGTCAGTAAAACATAACTACGACTATTATATACCGAAAGTGTTTTATTGTTTTTAAGAACTCTTTCAATTTGCCTTGCAATTGCCGCTGAAGAATCCAAAATTAGAATCTTCTTGCCTAAAATTTTTTGCATCTTTTTTTTCAAAAACGGGAAATGAGAACAGCCAAGAGCCAAAGTATCGATTTTAAAATCCAGGAAGGGTTTCAGTTCTTCGTTCAAAATCTTATTGATCTTAATCATGTTCGTCTCCTCGTTTTCGATAATCGGGACAAGCTTATCTGTACCAATATTCAAAACCCTTGCTCCCCCGGCAAAGGTTTGTATTAATTTTTTCTGATATTTGCTTTTTGCTGTTCTTACAGTTGATAAAACTCCGATTTTATTATTTTTGGTAATTTCTGAAGCTGTTTTTATTACGGGGACTGTTCCTATAATCGGTATTTTTGGAAACTCTATCCTTAATTTAGATAAGCAGGAAACTGTTATTGTATTGCAAGCTAAAACTATTAATTTAACTTTCTTTTGAGCCAGAAATGTAACTAGTTTTTTGGAAAGTTGATAAATTTCTTCCGAGGATTTGCTGCCATATGGACAATTCTTTGAATCGGCTAAGTAAATAGTGGATTCTTTTGGAAGTTCTTTAACAATTTCTCTCCAAATCGAAAGCCCGCCTATTCCAGAATCAATAATACCAATCGACTTATTAACCATAGAGGTGAGAAAAATTATAACACACCGGGGGCTTGAGTCGGAGCAGGCGATGCTTGAGAGGTAATTTGTTGCGCTTCAAAAATAACTTTTTACCGTGATTTAAATGTACCGTCCGGCATTGTACAGTTTTGAATAGTAAGTCTCTCTCCAAGAAGAAGTCCTCTTGGAGCCCTGCATAAACCCTTAATTACTTCACCATTTGGACCAATTAATTTGCCGATTGGGTTGCTGTCAGCTCCGTTTCGATCAAAAAACTTGCAGTTTCCACAAATCGCTTCGGGATTTGCCATGGCTTGATAATAAAAAATAATTGCCGCCAAAGCAATATATAAAACTATATCAAAAAAAATGAGCTTACGTAGTTATTTGAAACTGCTTTGAATCTGGTATTGCTCTGTCTACAAAATCCGATAATGGTCCTTTACCGATCTCAACAAAACTAGTAGCTCCAATTTTTTTCGCTTCTTCTAGGCCCTCTCTAAATCTAACCCCTTTAGTGAAACCCTCAACTAAATCTGCTCTTATCTTATCAGGATCCGAAGTTAACTTTCCCGTTGTGTTTAGAATAATGGGAGAAGTAGGTCTGCCAAACTTGATGTGAGCTAGATATTGCGCGAACATATCTTGTGCTTCTTTCATCAGAGGGCAATGTGTAGCAATTGAAACACGAAGGCTTTTCGCTTTTTTTATTCCCGCTTCTTCTGTATGAGCCTCAGCATATACAATATGGCTTTCTCTGCCACTTAAAACGATCTGGTCTACTGTATTATCATTCGCAACCCATACACCTTCTTCTCCAAGCGCTTCGCAGGTTTCAGCACAGAGCGATTCTGCTTTTTCCAAAGTTGCCCCTAAAAGTCCTAGCATGCCGCCTTTGTTTTCTTTCCTCTCACCTACTTCTTTCATTAATTTTCCTCTTTCAGCTGCCATATGCAATGCTGTTTCTACATCTATAACACCAGCCGCTCCCATAGCACTCATTTGACCGGTACTGTGTCCCAAAAAGGCAAGGGGTCGTATTTCCCCAAATGAAGGATTTTTTTTGAGAAACGCAAAATAAGTTGCTAAACTGACTGCGACTATGGCAGGCTGTGCATTTGCGGTATCATCGAGTAGATTAATAGGTTGATCTCCACACGGCCCATTAATCATGACATCTAATAGCTCTGGTTTTAGTTGATCAAGAATTTTCCGCGCAATTTCGGAGTTTTCATATAAAGTTTTCCCCATCCCAACTTTTTGCACTCCTTGACCAGGAAAAAGATATATAATCTGCCCAGGAACTCTCTCTGCTTCAATATTCGCTGAGACATGAATCCGTTCCGCTCTTTCTCTCATAGACAGGATTATACAAAACAGGACGTCTATAATCAATCGCGGTTAAAAGTTAAGTCCCACGGATGTAGGGAGTTAGAATGATTATTCAGTTGGATTTTTCGATTTATCAACAAGCATGAATGTTACTTCTCCTTCAGCAACAACTTCATCTTTGTTAAGAGCTCTTACTTTAGTTTTTCCTGTGCTCATTTTGAAAAATAAGATTTCTGCTTCAAGATCAATATCATCTTCAGGTTCTATCGGTTTGTAAAGTTCTATAACACCTTTACGCAAGACTCCGATTTTATTGCTATCCGTTGGAAATCCAGAGAGGACTGCAATTCCTGAAAGTTCTGCAAGCGCTTCAAGACTTAATGCTCCAGGAAAAATAGGGTATTCTGGAATGTGATCTACGAGATAAGAAAATTCGGGAAGTCGTCTGTCAACAAGTTTTCCTCGCACTTTCTTTCCTGGCTCAAGTACCTCGACGCTTTCGAGGAACATGAAACGTTTTCCATGAGGCAGGATACCATCTCGAAGAATTTCCTCCCTTGATAAATATCTTCGTTCTAAAACCACAGGGAGATTATAACATGATGTTATTTCGAGTTCCCTCTGGCTAACTATGTGGGAAATTATTATGGGAAGTGTTTAGTGAGTAATTATGCAACATTATAAATTTGCTCCGCGGATTTGACTCGAATCTTAAAAATTGGGGTTGTGGAACCTACGTCTTAAATATCTAGTTTTAAAATCTTTATTTTATTTTTTCTATTCCAGCTTTTGCTTGCACTGAGCGAACGAAGTGAGTCGAAGTGTGCCAACGGCTGGATTCGAACCAGCGACATGACGCTTATGAAACGTCCGCTCTGCCCCTGAGCTACGTTGGCAAGCCCACATATTTTAACAGTTGGACAGATTGAGGTCAAATTGGTATAATGAACTTACACGCGGGGTAGTGTACAGTGCACATGAGGCTCAAAGATGGGCTCTTTCATAAATTTATGGAAGTTAACTCAGCTATATCGGTGAAATCCTCTCGCGCGTAAAGCTTCGAAAGGACAATACCGAGGGAAGATCTCGACGAGATATCGGGAAACCCGTAGAGACTATACGCTGGGCTCTCTGTTTAAAAGATAGGGATGAAGATATAGTCCGACACTTCAAGTAATTGAAGACAACAGTTGCATAATCTCATAGGCCAGGCGCAACTCCTGGCCCCGCAACACAGCAGGAATTGAGGCGAACTTTTGTTCCATTTGAGGCTTCATAACAACCTCTTTCTCAGGTGCGACCCGTTCCGCAATCACCGGAGCTTCTTCTTTCATCTTTTTAAGCGTCATAATGTACTTTGGACTGTCAAACAGGACTGTTTTGTTTTGTAGCTTTAGGTGCAACCCAAGTCCCATGAAAATATCCCGTCTTACTTTCAAGTCGTTGCCTGCAAATTTCTCCTTTGCTCTTGTGACAAAATTAAAGGCTTTTACTGTATCATTGTTCGCTTGGATCATGCGCTCATCTACATTTCCTAATTGTTGCTGTATGTTTTTTAATTCTTGCTCTAATGTTGTCTTTTCCTCTCTATATTTTTCATCACTTAATAAACTCCCATCACTATTTGCAGGCGAGATTTTGAGCTTAAGCAAGTTATCAAGTTTGGCTCTACACGCATCGTGAGCTCGCTTAATACCCTCTATAGCATCTTCCCTGAAGTCTCGTCCCTTGTCATTCATCTTGTGAATTTGACGTATTGCCCAGTCCATAAAGAGAGGGGAAATCTCAACTTGAGAGAGTTTCTCATCAATCTGTTGCTCAAGTCCATCAATTCTTATTGCTCGTTCTCTACAAGCCGGGTCTTTCTTTCTTCCGCAGCGATAATAAATATAATGAAGTAGCTTTGGTTTTACCATCTCTTCTATCAATGTGCCACATCCAGTACATTTGTCCCGGTTATTTTTAGTAAGAGAGAATTTTAACTTGCAGTTTGTACAAATACACTGCCATTTCTGCTCCGCCACTATACCTGAATCACAAAAACTGCAACGCATGAGGGCAGTATAAGCATATTCGTGGTGTTTTAATTTATATTGACTTCTACGTCCAAGTTTCACTTGGATTTCATTAAACATTTCTTCGCTCACTGCTTTTTCATGCTGACCTTCATACCATTTCCCACTTCCAACAGGATATTCAAACTTACCGCAATAAAAGGGGTTTGTAAGAATTGCGTATATCATGCTTAAAGATAATGGCTTTCCTCCAAGTCGTTTCTTCTGACGAGTTGTAAAGTGCCATTCGTCTTTTGCAATTCTGTGAATTTCTACTGCTGGTATGCCTGCATGGAATAACTCAAAGATTTTTACAGCGAACGGAAATCTTTCTGGATCTGTTAATATTTTCCTAAAACCACTTTCTGTAGTTTTATCATTTAAATAGCCTTGCGGAGCGACTCCTGGTCTCCAGCCATCTCGTGCCTTCTTCTCAAGCCCTCTCTCAACCACAATGCTTTTATCATCACTGTCTTTCTTTGAAATACCAAACTCAAGCGAAAGAAAAAACTTATCATCAGAATTATCTCGGTATGACCGAGAAGGAGTCCGTATTTCAATAAGCTTCCCTTCATCCATCAAGTAAATAATTCGCCCTGCGTCAAGTGGATTGCGACATAGTCTATTGGGGTGCCACGTTAGGATTGCGTTTGCCTTACCCATCTCTATGTCCTCAAGCATAGTATTGAATATTTCTCTGCCTGCCTTATGAGCGGATTTTGATTCTTGTAGAACTTCAATGACACTAAGATTATGTTTTGCCTTAATACCCTCAAGGGCGTATAGCTGCTCAGGGAGTGAAGCAGCCTGCCGCTCCTTATTGTCTTCAGAAGATTTACGGGCATATCCGATGTATTTTAGAGTAATTTGTATATCCATAAGATTTCAAATGGCTGCCCTGGTGTACTCAAACCGATTGCTCAGATTGCCCAAGACAGCCATTAAAAAAGGCAACCGGTAAAACCTTGAGTACTTTCTAAGTATCACTCTTTTTTGTGCCTATGTCAAGTGTTTTTAGCTTCGGTAAATTATTGCCATATACCGCTTTCACAAAGTTTATAAGTCGTGTTCCAAGTTCTAATGCTTCTTCGCTGGTTAGTTTTTGTCCGTGTTTTTGTAAATACATTTCCTGAAATTCCTTTATTGCCACCTCATCCATATACAGGGTGCTTTCAGTGTCTTTAGTATTTTTGTTTACAGGTATCATTGCTACTTATAAACACTCCTTCTTTTTTTGCGAAGTTTAATTAGGTAAGTAAAATAAGCGGCTGGGTTTTGTATTGTTACGACTCCGGATGTGTGGAGCTTAATCATCCGTTTAATTACACGATTTATAGCTCTGGGATTCCATTGTTGGGCAACAACAAGCCACCACCAGTTCTTTGAATTGTATTCAGCAAATAGTATTTCTAAAAGCTGGGCGATTTTAATAGGCGGAGTTTCGTAGGTAAATGTTTCTAATTCTACGATAGCTTTTTGTTTACTTTCAGTTAACTCAAAGTTAGTGTTTTGTTTATAGATATCATTAACACTCCATTTAACACTAACGTCTTCTTTCGTTTTTCCATAACTCTCTTGTTCTTTAGCTTCTGTTCCCGCAAGCGATTCGCAGGCTAAAAGCTGATCCCAAACATCAAACTCAGAATTCAGATCATAGCCAGCATGATAAATCTCTGTAATTCGGCTTATAACCTCTTCTTTGGTCAGCCTATGGCGTATGACCTGTTCTCGGGTTAACCCATTCTGATAAGTCATAACCACTAGTATTCTCCTTCGTAAATCCTACTTTTGATAACTTTGAGTTGATTGAAATAGACTTGAGGGTTGACTTTTAATTCGCCACGCCAATAGGCTTCAATGAGCTTATCTAGTTGTTCATCTCGCTTAAATAGGAATTGTGCTTTATAAGGGTTTTGACGATCTATCGCTTCAATAGAATAAAATAGGGAAAGTGTAGCTGTTAACGCAAGATCAGAAGTTGAATAATACTCTTTTATGTTCATGATAAAACCATCATAAGACACCCACTCATTTGAGTTTTGCGAGTGAGTATTAGTGGGATTTTAGAAGAAGATACTCAGTTTTTGAGGCTAAAATGGATAGTTCCACTAAGCGTTAGTAGGCTACAGCAAAAAACTTACACTAAGTCCCACTTTTACACGAGGCGAACAGCTTTCACTATAGTTTTATCGTTGTTGAACACGAACCTGATTTTGCCTTTCAACTTATTATCTCTTTGGAGCTCTTTTATGGCGGTCTGGATAATTTCAACCTTTCTGGTTTTTGCAGTATTCCAGTCCAATAATCGTGAGTCATCTTGATCTTTCGGTGACCTGATTGCCTCAAAGACTGCATCTATAGTTTTGTTTACCTCCCATGGCTCTGATAGGGATTGAAGCAACTTGAAAGCTCTTGAAGCTCTTGGGTTCGCTTTTCCTATCTTGATTTTCGTACCATACTTGCCAAACTTAAGATAACCCCAAGTCCCCTCAACCTTTAACAATGGGCGACTGTCATCTTGAGTTATTACTGTGGCAGTCGTCTCGCCTTGCTGTTCGTGATAGAAGTGATAAATTTCATTAAACTTATGTTTCAAAACTCTTAATTCAAACCCGCGTTTGGTTTCTTTTGAGATCTTGATTGCCTTCTCTCGGTGTAACATACGGATTATCTGCTTTTGTCTCTCATGAGAGGGAACATTCGCACCGATAGCATTAACTAGATTAAACCTAATAATCGTGTCTTCTTCTGTAACAATATTCTCTTCCTGAAGGTGTTCTAAAACCCAGAGAGTTTCCTGCTTGACTTTTTCTTCAGGTGTCATAGTCATATTCATTCTTCTTGGTTTACCCTAAAAGTCAGGTATTACATTTATTCTATTATTCTATTTTTCGCTTTAAAAATAATTGTTTGAATAGGTAGCTCTTCCATTCTCGCACGACTTTTTAACCCTGTTGATCCGCCGGGCTTTCTTCCGGGCTTTCTTTACTATAAAAATCTTTAAGATATCGGCTGAATTTTTCGTTAAAATCGTCCTTAGTCTTTTTATCTACGCTAAAATAGGTGTATTGTTGATTTGTTTGTTGCATAGTTACTGTTGGTTGCTCCAGCCCCAGCCACTTCGCTGCAGTCTCCAAATATTTATGCCTTACGCTGTAGTCCGGTACTTCAATCAGCCCCTGTTCCTCCGCCTTAACTGCTTTTCCGTTCTTCTGAACCAGTATCGCTGCATTGGTAGTCTTTGTTGCTTCTGTGCCTTGTATTATTTTGTCAACCAAAAAACCAAGAGATAAACCTTTGCTCTCCATATATGCACGGACATGATTCTTAAGTTTTGCTAATGTTTCCGAAGCTATCACGCTTGCGCTTCCCCGGTCATTGGTGTTATAGACAGCAAGCGCTGCTTGAGTGCCGTTTCCAGTCTCAAAGTACAATTTAAGGAACTTCCTCTGCTTCAGGGTCAGCCCCGGCTCTAATAAGGATAAGTCTTTTGCCATATTATAATTATACACCTCATACCCAGCTTAAGACTCAATACCTTTAAATCCCCAAAAAATTCAGAAAAATTAAAAATGGGATATGGGTGGTAGAGAAAAACGCTTCACTACGTATGAGGCGGGGAAAGAGTACCTCAAACTAAGAATGCTTATTTCGTCCTATACTCCCACTCTTCACCCGTACACAAATAAGAAACAAATAAGAAAGAGGAGGTACGCCCTTCCATAAAAGAAACCTGCGCAGAGACCATCCCTCTAGGCGTAGAATGCCCTAGAACGAGAGATTAAGGCTCGCTAAGCTCTTTCTACCTGCGTCTCTCTGTCCCCACACAGCTTAACGGGCAGAGTCTAGCCTCGGTTCTTGCGCTAGAATTGATACTTAGAAGTTCTTTGGATAAGATAAGAAAATGATTTTAAGGACATGGACGCCGGTGATTCACGTCTCGCAATAAGCCCGCAAAGTCCGGCGATCAAAAATAAGCTTATTGTTCAAAACAGTAAAGGGGACGACTAGAAGAGCAGACAATTGCACCAAAATCTGACCATCCACCATCAGTCCTGGAAGAATCTCCTGTAGACCCGCCCGAAGAGGTAGAACTCCAATTAATACAACTGCTGTTGTTTATTTGACGAATAGTCCCATCACCAAAAGTATTTGTCCAGACCCAAGGATTATTTACGGTTGTATTTAGTTCGCTAATATTTATCGGAGCATCAAGAGAAAAATCTGTAAGATCCTCCCAACTATCAGCAATTTTAGAACCATTAATTAATTCATAAGACCCTGAATTATGGGTAAGTCTAGATCCAGCAGATATTGAATCATCGCTTAGCCAAGCTTTCCAGCTTCCTCCCAATCCAGCAGCAGTAACACGCTCTTGGCACTTAACGTCTGCTCCAGCCAATCCACCTAAGTTGCCGTTGTAAATAGTGCTTGTAATAAACACTCTTTTTGCGGATATTGGCGTTAGTGTGGGTGTGGGGTGTAATACTTCTAGATCTTCAATTCGTTGCTCTAATTCTGTTATTTTCTGATCTTGAGTATCATTAGTCTGATGAAGCTCATTTAATTTATCAAAAGCATAACAAAGAACTGCTTGTTGTCCCCTAGCTCTCTCTGGTCTTCTAACGCAATTGGAATTATACCAATTTTGTGCGTTACTAAAGAAAGAAGAACTTGCCGCGAGTATTTCCGGGGCTAAAAACAGAAAAATTGCCAATACTACAAATAAAATCTTAATCTTCATCTTCATCATGCGGGGCAATTATAACTCTTATACTTCGTTTGTCAGTAAATGTCAATTCATTGAACTGAGCTGACCATCGCAAGTAGTCTCAGTTTAACGCCATTAAAATCTGCCCTCTAATCCTTTTTCTGTAAGACATCTTTTAAACCAATATTCAACTGTTTCTTTTGATTCCGGAATAGTATATTTCCAACCCCATTTACCACTAGCGTTTCCTTCTAAAGCGTGCCACTCTTTCCCTGGTGCCCATTCATAATTTTTTGTATTCTCCTCAATCCACCCTTCTACTTTACCAAAACTTAATTTGTAACATTCCTTCCTAATCTGCATGGGTCGCCATTGAAACCAATAAAACAGACCGGTCAACAAAGCGAGAACCATAACCACAATGATAATCAAAACCTTCTTATTCTCTTTCTTTGCTTTTCCTTCTGTCATTTTAGTCCACTCCTGTGTATGCATCTCATAAAACGGAGATTGTAATCCTCAACCGATTTTGGTCGGGTATCTTCGTCAAGATACTTCAGCGCTACAGTATCCGAAGTTATTATCTCATTCTCACAATCAGACCTTATTTTTGCAGGAAACCATTGAAACCAGTAGAACCACAAGCTAATTAAAGCCAGAATTATAATAATAGTTATTAATTTACCTGATGGTTGGAATTTTAAACGCATTTTTTGTTTGAATTATTGATCCCCAAACAATTCTTTTACTTTCAAGTTAAATTGCTCTTTGTCCATACCCGCCTTAAGTCTTTCGCCAGTACCAGCCACTGTAACATCTTTACCGTTAAAATAAGAAAGAAAGGCTAGTTTTTCACTTGTATTTATATCTATAACCCATTCTTCATGAATAGTTCCCTCTGCCTGAAAGATTAGGTAGCCACTATGATATAAGCACTTTTTAAGTGCGTGATTGTAATAAAATCTTGGAGTGAAATAACTGGGTGGCAATTCGGCGTATTTAGGAGGATTCTTGATTATACTTAAATGGTATTCTTTGCCAGCTTGAGCGCAATTTTCTCTTCTTTTATAAAGTTCTACCTCTTGTTCATAAAGTTCTTTTTTTTCGCTTAAAGAGGGTAAATAGGCGAAAAGGTAGTAAACAACAGAAGAGACGACAACTATAGCACTAATACTCAACAAAATATTTCTTATGATTTCCCACTTCTTCATAAGCTTAATTTCCTATTAACTTTTCAATCGCGTCTTAAGGCTAAAATATGGAATATATTTCCTGTTACTAATGTGACATATATACCAGAATTAAGTCAAGATGGCAACCTATAAAAAGCTGGGAGACAAGATTAGGAGAACAAGAAAGGAACGCAATCTAACTCAAGAGCAGTTAGCTGAATTAGCAAAAGTTGACCCTAAGTCAATAATAGATATTGAGGCTGGTAAGCGGAATCCAACCCTTAAAACCATACACAAAATTGCACGTGCGTTAAAGGTAAAACCAGTAGATCTTATAAATTAGACCGGTTCTTCGCTTGACTTCCTCCTAACAGAATAAGATAATCCTTTCAGAATAAATGAATATGTGTAAGAGATTTACCACAGTTACACCTCTTTCTAAGTTTATAGTATTGATTTTATTTGCAATATCTCTTTTAACCGTTGTTTATTATAAAAATAGTAAAAATAATTGTGTTAACCCTTTTGAATTGAAGGATTTTACATCAAGAAAAGAAGTCGTCAGGATTTGCAATAATACATTATACAGAGGGTCTACAAAAGTAGTAAGTAAAAATGAATATCCTGACTTATTTGAATTTTTACTAAATAAAGATAGTGAGCCGGATGAAGTAAAACAATATGTAAGGGTGTTTGAAAATGATAAGCAAGAATATGTTTCAATGAAATCTGTAATTGACTACAATAGCTGGAATGATAGTTCAATAGGAATTTATCGCAAAGAAGGTAATAAATATAAGTTAATTTTCAAAAAATCATTTGACGATAATCAAGGTAGATGGGTAAATATTGAATTTGGAGAAGATTTTTCTACTAGAGACCCATACTTTTCTTTGTCTTACCGCGGAGAAGGGATTTCAATATCCGGAGACATAGGATATTTAGGATGTTTGGGAAGTTGTCGTTTGCTATGGTGGGATTATTATGATTGGGATTCAAATAAAAAAACATTTGTACTAGCAAATAATAAACATCCTGAAAATTTTAAGAAATTATTGGAAAACTATGAAGATTTTGATAAAAATACATGCCTTGATGAAGCAAGCGTATCAAAAAGTATATCCAGTCTATACCCAATTAGAAAAAATAAGGAGTATATATGCTCTGATGATGCACTAGAGCCTGCCACAAGACCCCAGCAAGCTGAAATGTTACTCAAGGGGATGAAGGCAATAGAGATGATAATAAATGGAGAAAATATCCCGATGTCTGAAGTTAAGAACGTAAAAATAAATTAATAAAGTTTTAAGCTCGGAGAGAAGACAAGTTTTGTTTATAAATATTACTATAAATATACGGTTTGTTTGACAGAGGGTGTATAATCAAGATGTGAAGAAGATTATTTTAGGTTTGTTTATTATTCTTACCCTTGCTTTGTCATTCCCACACGGTTCGGTAGAAGCAACATACGTTCGGGGTTATTATCGTTCAAGTGGAACCTATGTACAACCTTATTATCGTTCCAGGGCTAATGCCTATACTTACGATAACTACAATTACCGTTCTCCCTCATATAGCAACGGGTATGGATACAATAACTCCTATTACAGCGGTCGTTCTTATAATTCTAATTGGTATACTCCGTCCTATTCAGATTACGATTATAACTACGGATACAATAGCTACCGATACAGCTATTAACCTTGAATAAAAATCAAAAAATTATATTAACAATTTGGATAGTCTTGATTGCGCTTCTGTTTATTGCTACTCTTTCTCCTATTAATCAAACATCTATGGGTATTGTTACAAAATCTTGGCTAGAACCAAGTTGGGGTCAATTTATAGTTGGGGGTATTATTGTCTCAATTCCTAGTTTTATTATTTATAAAATCTGGGGTAAGTAAAAATTAAATTAATTTTGTAGAAATTGAGCCAATTTTTGATAAACCAGCCCCAAAGCTTGCATGCGTAGAGAGCATAAGAGTCCTTACAAAAATAGACCTTCTAACTTAAATCTGGTATAAATATAGGCGTGGTTTGGGAGAGGAAAAAATTCCTGATTTCTTCCAACCCCCGCAACACTTCGACTCACTTTGTTCTCTCAGTGTAAACTAGAAGAATAAGTCCCACCATTTTCGAAAATTCGGGCGGGAATCCGGCTTTTTCTTAGCAGAACTTGACGAGAGGAGATCTTGGGAAATAATTACTTGCTCCTCCCCCGGTTTTACTAGCAAAAGTTTATTCCTAGCCTCCTCCTCTACAAACTTACTACTCTGAGCTTGAGACAATTTTGATTTTAGCTCCTTATTTTCCCGTTTTTCACTATCCAATTCTTTTTGAGCCTTTGTAATTAAGTCTTGTTTTCCCCAAAGATCGTAAATCGAGCGGACAAGGCTATTTATGATGAAAATTGAGGCTACAACAGCTGTGATAAACAGTATTTTCTTCATACTATATATATTAAATTCCCATCTTGACTAAAGCTAAGTTTCTTGATATTATAGGATATCACTTTTATATGAAAGACGTAAAACTCCGGGATGCCCACCAAGAGTTCAAAAATTTTCTAAAAATTAAAAAGCACTCAAGCTCTACAATTGTAGCATACGGCAAAGATATAGAGCAGCTCGTCTCGTTCTTAGAAGTTCTTCAGAAAAATAAAATTTACGAGGTAACCCGGGAAGACATCGAAGCATTTCTTGGCAAAATGCAGAGAGACGGCTACACCCCTAAATCAATTTCTCGAAAAATTAATTCTACCCGAACTTTTTATAGGTTTCTTAAGATTAATGAATATGTTACCGATGACCCATCCCTTTTGGTTGCTCATCCAAAATATCAGCTTGCACCTCCCCGAATCCTTACTCCAACCGAATACAGAGCTTTGCGGGATACCGCACGAAACGATCCGAGAATGTTTGCAATAATCGAACTTCTTCTTCAGACAGGAATAAGAATCGGAGAGTTGGCAAATCTAAAAGTTTCAGACGTTAGAAATGATTCTTTGCACATAGAACCTTACGAAAAACATGGGCAAAGAGATATTCCTCTTAATAAAAGGGGGCGGGAAGCACTACAAAAGTATATTGAGATAAGACCAAAAACCAAGGACAATCATCTTTTTATTACAAAATCCGGAAGACCGTTTTTAGTTCGAAATATCAGAACATCGATGGAAAGATATTTCCGATTGGCAGAAATAAAAGATGCCAAAGTAAATGATTTAAGACACACATTCGTTGCTCATCATTTAAAACAGGGTGCTTCTTTGGTTCTTATTTCCAAAATTTTAGGACACAAAAGATTATCGACCACCGAAAGGTATCTTGATTTCGTAGGAGAAAGAGGAAAAGAAACCACAACCCTATCTGATCTATAAAAACAGGCGCCCCAACAGCAAGAACAACCTTATTTTTCATGCTCATATGAGGGGATTACAAAAGATTCGGGGAAAGTTCTCAGCTTAGCAATCTTGTTCTTCTCTTATTCTTTCAAGAAGCCTAGCATTTTTTAGTAAGATTTTTTGAGTTCAGTTTTTCTTTCAGTCCAAAACCATTATCCCCAGGGTTTCCCCCGACTAATTTTTCTCTGGTATTTTTCAAGTCCTTGCAAAGCTTTCCATCCATATACTAGATAATCATTAAGAGAACTATCTGAAGAGAAAGTATCAGGAGCCATGATATTTGTTTTCGTGCGGGGCAATACTGCAAAGACAAGAGGATATCTCTTAATTCCTTCCGGTTCTAAGACAATTGCCCATTTTTTATCTCCCTCTTCAATAATATCCACAATCAGCCCTGGTCTAAGTATAATCTTTCCAGTTCTGCTATGCCCGAAGTAGGTTTGTGGAAAATTAGCTGTATTTTTAACAACATCTTCAACAAGAGATTGAACCTGTCTTGCAGCTTCAATCATTATGTCGTTTGCTTTATTTAACGGACTACTTTCTATAGTCATGCTAGAGGAGAATTATAGATTAATTTGAAATTAAGATCAACTATGGGCGGATGCGCACCAACTGCCAAAACAACCTTCTTATTCATACGGAGCAATTATAGAGGACTCTTCAAAGTTTCTCAAGAATGTTATCGGTTTTCTAAGTTCTAAATGGAATCCGAACACCTGTTGAGATAGAATACAGGGTTATGGGAAACCATCATACAAAATTAACTGCTCAAGAAAGA
>MFNM01000021.1 GCA_001782085.1 Candidatus Levybacteria bacterium RIFCSPHIGHO2_01_FULL_37_33 | reverse complement strand
CTCTTTGTAATCTATTGAAGGGTTCCATAGGACCAGAACTTTTATTGTGTTTGGATTTTCGGAAATATAATAAGATGTAGCTCCGCCTGCAAAACTGGCAGATACCATACCTAACTTTTTAAATCCTTTATTCTTTAGAAAATTAACGGCAGCTTTTATGTCTTTGATTTCTCCTGAGATTGTCATGTCAACGGATTTGCCTTGACTTTCTCCATGTCCTCTAAAGTCGAAACGTAAAACCGAAAACCCACTTTCGTTTAGTCTTCGGGAAAGTTTCGTAAAAACTCCACCTTCATCTTTATCTACTGTAATTCCATGGCAAAGGACAATACATTCGGAAGTTTTGTTTCTAGGGGACATCAAGATTCCACAGAGTTTTAGTCCATCGGAATTCGTAAAATAAACTTTTTCTTCCATTTTTTTTATGTAACTTTTGCTTTAAATTTTTGTTTTAGAGCTTCGATGATTTTTCCTCTTATCTTGGCGACTTCTTTTGTGGCTAGATTACCCTCACTATTCTGATATACGATATGAAAGGTTCTATTATCTTTATACATGCTTTTGAAGCTTACGCTTTCTATTAATGGGTTTTGTTTAATTATTTCTTCAGCAATTTCCTTTGTTGGGATTTTTTCATTAATCGAAATAGTTAAATCTTCAATTACCGGAGGATATTTGGGAATAGGTTTAAATATTTTGCCGGGTTTCATTTTGTTTAATAAATCAGAGTAACTAATTTCAAATATTACCCCTTCATTAATAATTTCAATAAATTTACTTGGATCTTCATCAATGCTTAATTCTTCAAGTAATCTTTCTAATATGCCCTTTATCTCATAGAAGCTTTTGTTATTTGAAATTCCGCAAAGTCTATATTCTTCTTTGGCTTCATCAAGAGTTCGCCCCAGATAAACTTTCCCAAGTTCAAATAAATTTATTTTTTCAAAATTGGGTTTATTTTGAAGGAGAGCTTTTAACAAATTTATTTTAAGTGTCGGTCTTAGATATTCAAACTCCCGACTGACAGGGTTATCAACTCTTAATACTTTATCTGAATTTATGTCAAAGCTTGATAAGTCATTTTCGCTTATCAGACTGTATGAATATATTTCCGAAAACCCACTGGCTTTTAGCAGATTCTTTACTTTTTCATCAATTAGGTAGTCCTTAAAGTACGGAACTTTTTGAGTCGGAATCTCGCCAATTGGAAGTGTTTTGGAAAAATTATTATAACCATATAATCTTGCTACTTCTTCGATTATATCCTCTTCAATCTTTAAATCATTTCTGTAAGTTGGGACAGTTATTTCAAGCTTGGTATTATTTATTTTTTCAACCTCTAAATTTAATCTTTCTAAGATATCTACGACTTTTGTCTTCGGAATTTCAATGCCCAAAATTTTATTAAGTCTTTCAAGATTAATATCCACATTCCAAGGCTTAAAATCCTCTCTTTTTATATCAAAAAGCCCGCTTGCGATTTCTCCGCCCGCTGTGTCTAGTATAAGCTCAACGCACCTTTTTAAAGCATCTACCGTTCCTCCCGCATTTACTCCCCGCTCGAAAATACTTGAAGCTTCTGAACGTAGACCCAAAGACATGGAAGTTCGTCTTATCAATACTGGAACCTCTACGGGAACTCTTAAGAAAATCGTTTTTGTCTTATCATAAGTTCCAGTATTTAATCCTCCTTTTATTCCGCAAAGATCTATTATTTGATCAGTGTCTGAAATTACAACTGCATTTTTTGGTAAATGGTAAGACACCCCGTCAACGCTTGTAAATAATTCTGTTCCTTTTGCTTGGTGAACCTTCATTAAAGACCCCCCGATTTTTTTATAATCGAATGCATGAATCGGATTGCCGAGTTCAAACATTACATAATTTGTAATATCAACGATATTATTTATAGGACGCTGACCAATTTTGATTAATCTTTCCTTTAGCCAATCAGGTGATTCTTGCACTTTTATTCCGTCGATAATAATTCCGGTAAATCTCGGATTTATTTTTGAATCCGTTTGAATTTTAATAGGGAGGTTTTTTTTCGGCTTCAAGCCTTCGATGACACCCTTGGGGTGGGTTAGGAGGGCACCTGGGAATGGGAATTTGATGTTTTTACTCTCGATTGCGGCAATTTCCCGGGCAATTCCTAGAATAGATAAAAGGTCGGGGCGGTTTGGGGTAACTTCAAAATCGAAAATAACATCGTCCCCTTGCCTAATAATCTTTTCGGTTGAGAGACCTACTTCTGTAAGCTTTTCCGAAAGCTCCTTTGGAGAGAGTTTTATATCTACGTATTCTTTTAACCAAGACAAAGGCGCTAACATAATTTATAATTTAAAATTTATAATTCAAAATTGATTAAGGATTCGTAAATCCGGATTAGTCAAAAGGCGAAGATCGTCCATTTGGAATTTTAGAGTTGCAAGTCTTGATAAGCCTGTACCGAAAGCAAAGCCCTGCCAACGTGACGGATCAATACCTACGTTATTTAAAACATTGGGATGAATCATTCCTCCTCCTAGCACTTCAACCCATCCTGATTGTTTGCAGAAGTTGCATCCCTTCTCTTTACAGACAACACAACTTACATAGCCTTCAAGACTCGGCTCGGTAAATGGAAAATTATGAGAGGCAAATTTTATTTTTGTAGATTCTCCGAAAAACTTTCTGACAAAATAATCAAGCGTTCCCATAAGATCTGTAAAAGTAATATTCTTATCAACTGCATATCCTTCAAATTGCCAAAATTCGAACCCATGGGAGGAGTCAGTCTGTTCATATCTAAATACTTTCCCCGGAACAATTACTCTGAAAGGCGGTTTTATTTTTTCCATTATGCGTCCTTGCATTGTAGATGTATGGGTTCGTAAAATTGTTTCTCCCGGAGTATGTTTGCTGTTGTGGGTATCAAGAAAAAGAGTTTGTTGAGTATCGCGCGCAGGATGATCTTTTGGAAAATTTAAAACCCCAAAATTATATTTGTCTGTTTCTATCTCCGGCCCGTCTGCTGTTTGAAATCCCAAACTTTTAAATACATCAATAACATTGTAGAGAACTTGGCTTAAGGGATGTAAATGACCTATTAGAGGTTTTATTCCCGGAATCGTTATATCTATTTTTTCTTTTAATTTTTGTGATCTCTGTTTTGTTAGCCGAGATTCTTTTTCAAAGATTGTTTCCTCTATCGTATTCTTAACCTCATTTGCCAATCTTCCTATTTCCGGCCTTTTTTCTTTGGGAAGTTTTGATAATTCTCTTATCGCTAGAGTGAGCCTTCCGCTTCTTCCCAAGAATCGAATTTTTAAATCATCAAGCTCTCTTTTATCTTTTGCGTCTAATATTAAGGAAACTGCCGAATTTTTAATTTGAATAAGTTCTTCTTCCATATATCTACAATATCATAAAAAAACCTTTATTTTCCATTTAAGTGGTGGGGTTGTCGGGGCGGGAGGCTCTAAGCATTCTTAGCAGATTCAACAACTTTTTTAAAAGTGTCGGGATCGTTAACGATCAAATCGCTTAAAATTTTCCTATCAAGCTCAATGTTTGCTTTCTGAAGTTTATTTATAAATAAACTATAGGAAATACCTTCTTTCTTAACCGCTTCCCCAATTCTGGTTATCCATAAAGATCTAAAGTCTCTTTTTCTAAGCTTTCTTCCATGATAAGCATAAGCTCTTGCATGAAGCTCTGCTTCTTTTGCGACTTTAATAAGCCTGCTTTTAGTTCCTCTGTATCCCTGCGTGGCTTTTAAAAGTTTTTTATGTTTTCTTTTTGAAACTATTCCTCTTTTTACTCTTGCCATAAACTAGTTGCTAGCCACTAGTTACTAGTAGCTAGATTAGGCTTCGCCTAGCATCTGTTTAATTTTCTTGGCGAACTTGCCCCTTAAAACTCCCGGTTCTTTTTGTCTTCGGAGCCTGCTTTTTGATTTTATAAGCTTATGATGGCTCTTGTACTGATGTGAAAACAAAACCTTTCCGGTTTTTGTAACCTTAAATCTTTTTTTTATCGATTTTTTTATTTTTTTCTTTCCCATTTTTTACCTCTGTCTTTAAGCTTTGTCCTCCGCTTCTTGCCGGGGAGAGAATAGTTATGAGCGCTCTTCCCTCAAAATGTTTTTCCCGCTCTATTTTTGATACACCCGAGAGAAATTCGATCGACTTTTCCAATATTCTTTCGCCAAACTCAGGATGAGTTATTTGCCGTCCTGCGAATTTTACTACAAATTTAACTTTATTTCCACCCTCTAAGAATTCCCGGGCTTTTTTTAGAACAACCATTAAATCATGCTCGTTCATAAAAGGACCGAGTCTTAACTCTTTGGTTTCAGACGTTTTTGATTTTTTCTTTTCTTCTTTCTTTTTCTTTTCTTCCTGGTATAAAAATTTTTTGAAATCAATTATTTTTGCAACGGGGGGCTTAGCGTTTGGAGCTATCTCGACAAGATCAAGACCTAGCCCCCGTGCCTTACCAAGCGCATCAAATTTAGAAAGAATTCCTAATTGTTTTCCGTCTGTTTCCAAAACACGCAGTGTGCTTGAAAAAATTCGTTCGTTTACTCTATAAAACTTTCTATTTTCCTGTCTTTTTTTAGATCTTTTTATCAATTTCTTCTTGTAACTTTTGTAAAAATTTTGAAACTTCTAATTGTCCTAAGTCTTTTCCGTCTCTTGTTCTGACCGAAATTATGCCCTTTTTTTCTATTTCTTTATCCCCTATTATACCCATATAGTTTACTTTTTGTAAAGTGGCGTCACGAATTTTCGAAGGCAGGGTTTCTCTTCGATTATCTAATTCTATTCGTATTTCTTCCTTTTTTAATTTTTCAACAATAGATGATGCGTATTCAATGTGTCTTTCAGAAATAGGAATGAGGACCGTCTGAACAGGAGAGAGCCAAAGAGGAAAAGCTCCTTGATAATGTTCGATTATCATCGCAAGAAATCTCTCATATGATCCAAAAGTTGCTCTGTGAAGCATTACCGGTTTTTTTTCTTTTCCGTTTTCATCAATATATGTTAAATTAAATCTTTGCGGAAGGTTAAAATCAACCTGAATCGTAGAAAGCTGCCACTGTTTTCCAAGCGAATCCGTTACCATAAGATCCATCTTTGGTCCATAAAACGCCGCCTCCCCCTCAACCTTTTTATGCTTAATGCTTAATTCCTTAAGTATTTTCTCCATCAGCGTCTGCATTTCTTCCCACGTTTTTTCATCGCCCAAATATTTCTTTTTATCTTTTGGATCCCAAACAGATAATCTTATCCAATTGTCTAATTTAAAATCCGAAAGCATCTGTTTGTTTATCCTGAGTGCTCTTTGGAACTCTTCTTTTACCTGATCCTCTCTTGCAAATACGTGTGAGTCATCAAGGGTTAAAGCCAAGACCCTTGCTAGTCCTTCTAGTTCTCCTGATTGCTCCGATCGATATTGAGTCGTACTCTCTGCATATCTTTGAGGAAGATCTCTATACGACCATGGTTTTCGGGCAAAAATTTGTATGTGGTGAGGACAATTTGCAGGTTTTAAAATATATTCTCTGTCTTTAGCAAGCATTCCGGGAAACATATCTTGCGAAAATTTCTCAAGATGCCCTGATTTTTCGTATAAATCTTTTCGGCCGATGTGAGGAATCCAAACAAATTCATACCCCTCTTTGGCTAAAAGATTGTCGATGTATTCATTTAATACTCTTCGAAGAGTCGCACCTTTTGGGGTAAAAAGAGGGAGTCCCGAGCCCACCAACTGCGAAAAAGTAAACAGGTCCTGCTCCTGTCCTATCTGCTGATGGCTTTTTGATTTATTCATTCAAGCTATTTTATCAATTGAGGATTATTTTGTAAAACGTAATTTGTAACCTGCGAGACAAAGTTTCCAACAAACGGGACCAAATTGATATTTTTTAATATAAGGCTTAGGATTGCAATTACGATAGATACTCCAACTGTTGCACCAAGTCCCCATGCAATTCCACCGAGAAAATTATTAAAGATGATATCCTTTAAATGTCTTTTTACTTGTTCGTATTTTTCCACAGATTTAGTATAGCAAATTCTTTTCTGAATCTAAAGCCGTATTTCTTTTTCGAGCCATTCTATCTTTTCGTTTTTTCTTCTCCAAAAAACATCTTCCCAAATGTAGTGAACCGCAAGCATTGAATATTTTCCATACCGTTTTTGAATATCATCACGAATTTTATTTGCGGAAACTAATTCCTTTCCGTAGAATAACTGGGAGTATATTTTTTGTTGCCAAGGTGCGACGTGATCAAATACATCGTAATGATGATACACTTCAAACAAAAGGATGCGAGCTGTTTCTGGTCCAACTCCATACAACTTAACTAATTCTTTATTTGTCGATTCTTTTTCTAGATTGCGCAAATTCATTTCGTTAATCTTGTCTTTTGTGAAATCTAAGGATAATCGTTTGATAAACTTTGCGCGATAACCAATTTTCAAATCTCGAAGCTCTTGCTCCGATATCCTTTCCATATCTTCGGGTAGCCAAATTGCCCAAAGTTCTTTTTTGTCAAATTCAACCATTGTCCCAAGTTTCCCGATAAGTACATCAAGCATCTGTTGGCTTCTCCTAGCAGTTGCATTTTGCAAAACAATTGCAATAATTAGAAGTTCGTAAAGAGTATATTGGCTCGCATTTCTCATCCCAATCCATTTCTTGAAAACTGGATAAAATTGACTATCTTTCTTTGCTAGGTCGTTGAATTCTTTTAAATCAATATCCAATTCAAAACGCCAAGAGATTTCCTTTTTTAATTTTTCTATTTCGCCCGCTTCAATTTTTTTATCTGAGTAAACAGAAACTTTAAGTTTAGGTTTTAAACCTAATCCAGCATTTTCCATCTTTAGTCCATAGAGTTTCTTGCCTAATCGCAAACCTTGCCAATACTTGCCAATTTCCCAGTCATCGAGTTTTAATTTGTTCGGGAAATGGGAGGGTTTGTAAAAAGTCCCGTCAAAATGAAAAGGAGGCTTGGGATAAACAAAAAAAGTCTTACGCCTATCAAGCTTCATGTTTAGTCTATATAATCTTTAGTGTCGGGTGATATCAATTGATACTCAGGCGTACCTATAGAGATCCCGTATTTTTTTGCTTCTTCGTACCCACGCCTACTTTGTCTATTTACAAAGAAAACCTTGTTTCGGAAAATAATGTAGTGGTGCGTATTGTTTTTAAAATCGGCGTACCAAGAACCGTTGTGATTTTGATCTAATGATTTGCTAATTTGATCGGCGATTTCTTTGGCCTGATCTTGCGGTATTTCAACTGTATGAAGTGTCCATTGTGAAATCCATGGGGTTCTGTGCTTTTCCGTGACTTTTTCAATTTTCGTCGAAATGATTTTCACTTTCTTGAGAACTTTTTTGTTCTCAAGAGATTCTTCGATGATAACGCCGCGATAGTTATTCATTTTCGGGTGGTGTTTTTGGATTCTATACTTCTAGTGGTCTTTTTACTCCTTCGTATTTTTCCACAAATTTAGTATAGCAGAATCATGTTTTACATTGTCAACGAAGATAAAAGCGGGTGGCACTATTGTTAAGCAAGGATTTTATATGTAAAATTATGTATAAATGAAAAAGGTAAAGAAAAACGCCGTATACGCTTTTATAGATAGCAACAATTTACATCTTGGCGTCTTAAGTCAAGGCTGGAAACTTGATTGGAGAAAGTTTCGGCAA
>MFNM01000020.1 GCA_001782085.1 Candidatus Levybacteria bacterium RIFCSPHIGHO2_01_FULL_37_33 | reverse complement strand
CAACTCTGGCTTTCCCCGATGCAATTTTTGTCCCTACCGAAATCCCCGAAAGAATCTTTTTTCCTTTCCCGGTAAGTCTATACTCCTCCCAGACATTTTTTTCTTTAAGAGACTGGACTGTCTCGGGTCTTGCCTGAATTATAAAAAGCTCACCTGTTTGCCCATCTTTTGCCCATTCTATATCCATTGGCTGTCTTTTTCTATACTTTATAGAAAAATAGTCTTCAATTTTATAGCACCAGCTGGAAAGAACTATAACTTCTTTTTCGGATAGAGAGAACTTAAATCTTTCATTCTGAGGAACATCGACCAATCTTGTCTCACCCTCCTTGGAATAAATAATTTTTTTTGCTTTATCTCCAAGCTTTTTGGAAATAATCGAAGAGTAGCCTTTTTTTAAGCCTTCCTTAAAAACAATCCACTCGTCTGGAATAACTTTTCCCTGAACAATAAGCTCTCCCAATCCATAACAGGCGTTAACAACAATAACTTTATTAAAGCCTGTATCCGGATCAAGGGTAAAGGCAACGCCTGAAGAAGCAAGATCAGAGCGAACCATTCTCTGAACTCCGACAGAAAGAGCAACTTTAAAATGGCCAAATCCCTTATCTTGTCTGTAGGAAATCGCACGATCTGTAAAAAGCGAGGCAAAACATTTTTTAGTAGATTTCATCAAATCTTTTTTTCCTTTAACATTTAGGTAAGTTTCCTGTTGTCCTGCAAAAGAAGCTCCCGGAAGATCCTCTGCGGTTGCCGAAGATCTGACTGCAACAGTTGCCTCCGACTCGTCTCTGGTTTTTAATTGTCCGTATACATTTTCTATTTGTTTTTCCAAATCTTCCGGAAAATTCCCATTTAGAATTAAATCTCTAATTTGTTTGCCGCAATGCTTAAGATTCTCTATTTCTCTGGTATCAAGTTCCTTTAAAATCTTGGCTATTTTTGTTTTTAAATTATTATGATTTATAAAATAGTTATAAGAAACGCTTGTAACTGCGAAGCCGTTTGGTATATTAATCCCAAGAGAATTAAGGCTTGAATACATCTCTCCTAAGGAAGCATTTTTCCCTCCAACCAAAGGCGTGTCGTTAAGCTTTATTTCGTTAAACCATAATACCAAAGAAGTGGTTCTGCTCATCTATTCTATTATAAACAACAAACGAGCACTCTATCAAGCTTTTTGGAATTGAAAATGAGAAAAACATATTCGCTCTTTGGGAGGATTTTGATCCTATTTAATGCAATTATCTTTTGAATGTGCTATAATAAAAGCGTGCATAAATCTTTTTATGCAAGCGGATTCCTATATCATCTAAGAACGCAGCAAATTCTCTTGCATCAACCTAACCTTAATAGTAATTCTTCATCTTTTTGGACTATGCCAGGCGGCACGGGAAGAGAAGGAGAAGATGCACGAGAAGCATTTCAGCGGATAATTTATCAAGTACTCAATCTGCAACTCAATGAAAAGTGCATTCATCCTGTTTATGATTATTTTAACAATACCTTAGATACAATCCATTATGTATTCTATGCACAAGTTAAGACAATGAATAATTTATCATTGCCCGATAATGACGCGCTCTCATGGTTTTCCTTCAAACAAATAACAAAACTTCCCTTAAGTGAGCAAACCAAGCAAGATATTATAGTCTCCCAGCGCGTAATTCAAGCTCAGGCAAGAAGCGACTCGGGAATAATACCAGCCCCCAGAATAATCTACAAAACATAATAGTGTCCTTTATTATTGCAGGAGGTCTTTTAGAGGACCCATGTAATACTGCTTCCATCCGCTTTCTATTTCCGAAGCTTCGCTATCGGGGATATTTTTGTGAAGTAAATCTACGGTTGTTGTATCTCCGTTTGATGTAAGAGTAAACAAAACTATCGATGGCTCATCCCATTTTCCTGCATACCATTCTTGCTGAAGTTTTTTCTCTGGCACAACACTAATATTTTTTCCAAAAATATCTCCTCCCCATAAAGAAAACCTTGTGCCTTCATTGCTGTTCATAACCGCAGGTCCTGCTCCCCATTTTTCAATTATCTTAGAGTCTGTTAAAGCCTGCCAAACTTTTTCAACCGGAGCTTTTATGATATACGTTTGTTTAATAACTTTCATAAGATGACTATATCAAAATATGACTTGCGGAGTGAGAATGCGCGTCTAAATGATCGTTTGGTTTTTCTGTGATAAGAAGCGGATGATAACCTTGATTTTCTAAATCTTTTTTTAAGTTGCTCAAAAGCAGCTATTATTTTACGGGTATTGGGGCATATCGCGCCAAAATATCTATACATCTAATATTATTAACCCCTCCTAAATATGGATGAGTTTTAAGATCTACTTGAACCCCTTTTATTCTATCGCTCTCAGTATCCACCCATCCTTTAACAAAGGTCCCTTTTTCGGTTAATATTAGAACATCGCGTCTTTCAATCATGAAAAGGATTATAAACTTCGAAAAAGGAAATATCAAATTGGGGCAATTATATCAGAAGAAGGATAGACGATGTTAGAACCTATTTTCTAGCTAGCATTTATTTTCTGCAACATGTTCGGGCGGATCAAAGGTAGGGAGATTGGAACTTCATTCTCTGCTTGACAAACAAGTTTCAACAGCTTATTCTATAAATATATGGCGGATGCTAACGGTAAAAATGTCATGACACAACTTGAGAATATGCTCGATGAGTATTTTGGCAAGAAGGCTCCCGCACTCCCTCAGAATATAAAAGAAATTATCGTAAAAATAGCTCCTTATTTAGTAATCATTTCATTAATTTTTACAATCCCCGCAATCTTGGCACTTTTTGGGCTTGGAAGTCTTGCGACCATACTTGCGCCCTTGGGTGGCGCGCGCTCTGTTGCAGGCGTTCCGACAATGTGGATAGGAATACTTCTTCTTATTCCTGCAGTCATCCTTGAAGCAATGGCAGTACCGGGACTTTTCTCAAGAAAAATTGTGGCGTGGAGATATATGTTTTGGGCGCAACTTATTTCTATTATCTCAAGTCTGGTGCAGATAAATATCGTAGGTGCCCTACTTTCTGCGCTTATTGGATTTTATCTTCTTTTCCAAGTCAAAAGCCTGTACAAATAACTCTTGCACCGTGTTTTGCAAGAAGTTTGGCAGTCGCAAGCCCAATACTCGAAGATGCACCCGTTACAATTGCGACTTTATCCTTAACATTCACGGGGTAATCATATCAGAATCTATCTGAATCCCTGTGATTTTTTTCTTCTTTCCTCTGTTTCATCTAATATTTTCTTTCTTATTCTAATATTTCTTGGTGTTACTTCTACCAGCTCATCGTCTGAGATATATTCAAGAGCATCCTCCAAATCCATTATATGAGGGGCGTTGAAATGCACAGAAACTCCCTCACCCTTTGATCTCATATTCGTTTGCTGTTTTATTTTGCAAGGATTTACTCTCATGTCAACATTTCTGGCATTTTGTCCGACAACCTGACCTTTGTAAACAGAAATAGCCGGTCCGATAAATAAATCTCCTCTATCTTGTACGTTGGTAAGCCCATACAGAGTTGTCTTACCGTTCTCATTTGCCACGAGGGATCCCTGTTCCCTTTCATGTTCATAACCATTGTTTTTTCCATAATGATCAAATGAAGAATTTAGAATGCCAAGCCCTCTTGTATCGGTAACGAACTCACTTCTATAACCGAAAAGCCCGCGTGTTGTAATAATAAATTCCATATAGGCAATTCCGTTTTCAAGCTTCATATCTTGAAGCTCTGCGCGTCTATTACCAAGTTTTTGCATGACAATTCCCGAATAACCTTGCGGCACCTCAATAAACAACTCTTCATATGGAGTGAGAATTCCCTCACTTGTTTTTTTCTCGATTACTTGCGGGCGGGCAACTTGAAATTCATATCCCTCACGTCTTAATCTTTCGATAAAAATCGCCAAATGAAGTTCTCCGCGACCTGAAACTTCCCATCCGTCGCTTGGAAGCTCTATGATCTTCAAAGCCGTATCTGTCTCAAGTTCTTTCATAAGTCTTTCATGAATTTGCCTCGAAGTCTTAAAATCTCCTTCTTTTCCCGCAAATGGAGAGTTATTAACCATAAAAGTCATTTTAATTGTAGGCTCTTCAATACTAAGAAGGGGAAGTGCTTTTGGATTATCCACATCTGCAATAGTTTCTCCAATATTGATATCGGGGATTCCGGACATTGCTACAATATCTCCAACTATCGCATCCTGTGCGTCAACTCGATTAAGTCCTTCAAAAGTCATAAGCGATGTAAGACGGTATTTTTTAATATCTGCGTTTCTATTTATATGCATCACATCTTGCCCTACGTTAATTTTTCCGTTGAATATTCTGCCGATTGCAATTCTTCCTTTATGAAGATCACTTGTGAGTGTTGAAACAAGCATTTGTAGAGGCTGATCAATAGTGCCCGAAGGCTTTGGCACATATTTTAAAATTGCCTCAAAGACGGGAGATATATCCTTCATCCCGGAAAGATCTTTAGATATTCCCGCCTTTCCATTTTTTGCAGAAGCATAGACTATTGGAAAATCAGCAATATTTTCATCTGCTCCAAGTTCTATAAATAAATCGAGGGTTTTATCTAAAATGTGCTCGATTCTCGCATCTGATCTATCGATCTTATTTACAACAACAATAATCTTATGTTTGCGCTCAAGCGCTTTTTTTAAAACGAACCGAGTCTGCGGCATAGGACCCTCTTTTGCATCTATTAACAAAAGGCACCCATCGGCCATTGTTAAAATGCGTTCTACCTCTCCCCCAAAATCTGCATGTCCCGGCGTATCAATAATATTTATTTTTGTATCTTGCCACATAATAGAGGCGTTTTTTGAAAAAATAGTAATCCCTCTTTCCTGTTCAATCTCATTGCTGTCCATAATAAGTGAGTCGGAAGAATTTTTCGCAAGTTTTGTTTTTGATTGCTTCAATAGCGCGTCGACCAAAGTTGTTTTTCCATGGTCAACGTGCGCGATTATTGCTACATTTCTTATATTCTTCATATTAAAATAATTTGATATTAGTCGACAAAAGTTAATGCAATGCCTGTCTTATTTGCTCTTCCGGTTCTTCCTATTCGATGGATATAATCATCATAGGACGCAGGCTCATCATAGTTGATTACGTGAGTTACATCGTCAATATCCAGCCCGCGGGAGGCAACATCCGTTGCAATAAGAACATTAACCAATCCATCTTTAAACTGGTTAAGCGCGCGCTGTCTCTGCGCCTGGTTTTTATTTCCGTGAATTGCGGCAACTTTAAAACCGCGCCGATCTAGAATAACAGAAAGTTTGTTCATGCCCCACTTTGTCCGGCCAAAAACGAGAACTTTATCAAAGCCTTGTCTTAAAAGGAGTTCACAGAGAACATCAGCCCTCACTCTGCCATTTACTCTTATAACATCCTGCTCAACCGTAAGAGGTATTTCCTGTAATTTTACCGAGATCGTAACAGGATTTTTTAAAAAAGTACGGGCAATGCTTCCTATACTCTGCGGAAAAGTGGCTGAGAAAAATAACGACTGGCGGTTTTGCGGCAGGCGGGAAATAATAAATTTTATGTCATTAATAAAACCCATATCCATCATTCGGTCTACCTCATCAAGCACTATATTATTGTACTTAAATAACTTTAGCTTACCCTGTTTTTCAAGGTCTTTTATTCGCCCCGGCGTTGCAATAACAATATCATGATTCTGCCTTAAATTATGAATCTGTTTATATATACTTACTCCGCCTATACATAACACAGAATAAACATTCATGTTTTTGGTAAAAGCAATAAATTCTTCCTGGATCTGTACCGCCAATTCCCTTGTAGGGACAACGACAAGTACTTTCTGTGAACGGTTGTACAAAACTTTATTTATTAGAGGAATTAAGAATGCGGCAGTTTTACCCGTACCGGTATTTGCCAAACCTATAATATCTTTTCCCAAAAGTATAGGCTCTATTGCCTCATCCTGTATGGGGGTTGGTGTAGTATATCCTTTTTCAAGAATATTCTGCTTTAATTCATTACTTATAAGAAAATCCGAAAAATTGTGCTTTGGAATAAAAGTTTTTTCATCTCTTTCTTCTGCCTTTTTAATATAAAAAGCGCGGTTAATCTTTTTAGATTTATTCGTTCCTCTTTGCCAATTGGATCTAAATTGTTTTTTATACATAAATTAGGTTGATAAAAGAATATACCTGCCTAAATAAGAACCAGACGTGTGAATATGGAGAAAAGATACAAAAAATGAAGTTGGGGTACCTTTATCTTAAACTATTCAAACTTTGTCAAAATTAAGCAGATATATTCTTTTATATCCGTACTTGATACTATATCATAGGAAGAGACGAATGTCAACAAACTATAGGTTATTGACTCCGAGAACTTAACTATTCGGACCTATTATTTATATGCTTTTCAGAATGTAAGTTATATCGAAGAAATGAGATAGAACATTCTCCATCTTTGGCTGTCTCTTGACTCTGCTATTCTAGTTCCCATGTTTTTACTATGTTTCTATCAAAAAACACTGCATTGCATGTAAGAAGCGTTACCGAATTAACGACATAAGGCTCAAACGAAAGTGACTTTGATAATTCCTCGACCCGCTTTAAAAACTCGCGAGTAGGTGCGCTATTGAACCTTGCTAAAGTCGTATTACTAAAAAAGCGCTGCGAGCTTATATATATTTTATCATCCGGCACGCCTGCTTTTTTCAGTTCTTTGTCCAAATCGATAATAATATTATCCAGTTCCGGGTCTGTTGTGCCAACAAGAGCAAGATTATTAGGAAATAGTAGTAAACGATAGAAGTAAACATTAAATTTTTTGTGACGTGGGATAACCGATCCAAAGACTTGTTTTGCTTTATTTATATCCTCCTCTATAAAATGAGGAGGGTCATTGATAACTCTAACATTTTTTATAGACATATGCAGTGAATCAGCCGGATAGTAGAAGTAATTAGGTGATACTTTTTTCAATGGTTCCAAAAAACCCTCTATCTTATTAATTAATTGTTCATGCGGTATGTGCACGCTTGTCAGGCAGATACGAGTGTCTTTTTCAAAATCATCAACAGGAGAAACTGTACTAAGCCTAAAAGAACTACCACTAACTTGTTGTTCAATTTGGTTAATTAATTCTATCTGATCTTCTTGATAGGGAGAGAAAATATGCATAATTTACAAGTTTTTTATAGCTTTTTTAGAAAACAAGTTTATTTACCCAGTCTGGAACTTTTGCTTTACCCACTCTATCGTAGGCAGGGGTATAGGGCTTGATATCTAAAATAGGTGTGCCATTGACAATATCCAAACCTTTGACTTTTATGCTATTCCCGCGTCTTGAAAGGAGCTTAACGGTTGAGATAGCAATACGGTTTGGCCTTTGAGGACAACGGCAGGCAAAAATTCCAACATACGGAACATCTTCTCTCCCTTGCGGATGATGTTTAAGGTGACATTCTTTCTCTTTATCCATCCAGTAGACGACAATAATGTACGAATAATCTCCAATGCCATCGAGTCCTTTGGAATAATTTTTATCAATGACAATCTTAGTAACAACATCCTTCCAACCGGGTAACATTGGTTTACGCACCTTATTTTTTGCAAGGCCTAAGGGCTTGATTTTAATAGCACCGTTTTTATCTTTGCTATCAAGGAATTCGCAGAAGATTGTTTTCATATTGCGTCTTTGAGCTACTATTATCTTATATTTTAGCACAGACCTAAAGAAGAGGCACCGCGTCCCATCTGGCTCCCGAATTAAAACCTTTGCAAACTTTTGAAATTATTTTGCCAAATCTGATACACAAATCCAAAAAGCGAAATCTGAAATAATGCGCCCCGCCACTATTTTTCTGGGGCAAAGGAGGCGGGGCGACGGACTCGCCCGCGCGGAGGAGGGGTCTGGGGAGGAATCCGCGCGGGCTTCGGCTTTCTTTTTTGAAAAATTAGGCGGCTACAGTTTATGAATTTTATCACATTTGCTCTTGTAATGCTTTATTCAAGAAGCAGAAATCTCTTTCTTCAATAAACCCACCTTCGTAATCGGAAGTTTGTTTGAGGTTGAGCAATCGCAATGCTTCCTTTGGCCCCACCCAAACAATTTCAAAACCGGAGGATTTTTCCTCGTCAGTGAAATTGGGAGCATTCTTGTCCGAGCTAGTTTTTGCAAGAAAACAATATGATGTTTGGTGGAGTTTGAATTGCGCTCGATATTCAATAATGCTCCCAATTTCTTTTAGTACTTCAACTTGAACACCTAGCTCTTCCTCGCACTCCCGATCCAGTGCAATTTTTATATCTTCGCCTTCTTCAATTCCGCCGCCAGGAAGTTTGTAATAATTCTTACTACTCACATGTAGTAATCCGATTTGATTTTCGTTATCTAAAACCACGGCTCTGGCGGCCTTTCTGTATTCCCAGCCGGGGATATTCTTTTCGTCTACTTTTTCAGGATTGATTGTTTTAAGAAGTTGCATATTTAGTATCCTATTTCTTTTTTAATAGTTCCCAAATAACTTTCTGCTCGTATTTTTAGATCGCTCATCGAATTATCTGCTTTAGTTACAAACTCCTGAAAATATTTGTCGGCGAGAGATAAGTTCTTGTTTTTTACAATACTGACAAAACCAAGCCAGTAGTAAAGTTGTGGTTTATCATGTTTCTTTAGCAAATCCTCATTGAACTTGATCACTTCCTGCACAGTTATTTCTTCTCCACCATAACTTTTTTCTTTCAACTTATCGCAACTTTGTAATGCGTCATTATATTGCTCTAACCAAAAATGCAGGAACGCTTTACTATACAACCAATGATAAACGCCGCCCGCGCGATTTTTTGCTTCTTTTATCGTATTTAACGCAGTTTGTGCGTTGCCATTTCCACCATTAAATTCAATAATGGCTCTTTTTAATAATGCTCCGTAATTATTTTGATTATACTGGAGCGATTTCTTAACACTCTCAATATATGCGTTTCCTGCCGAAGGATTAAAAAATTCAAAGCTTGCTTTTTGATCATACTCTAACGAGAGTAAATTTTTGAGTGTTTCCTTGCTGATAGGATATTGTTGGCCACTCTGTATCGCGTTAAATAATGATTCATGCAAGCGAATGGCGGTGTTGAAATCTCCAGAAAGCAGGGCGGCGCGGCCTGTTATGTAATCAAGCGCGGCAACTGTCTGATTGGCCCTAAATTCAAAAACTTCAAACTGTAGGTGCTCTTCAAAAATTACCGTGTTGGGAAGTAACTGATTAAACTCTTTTCGGAGAAGTACCTTTTGGACTTCTTGGATCGGCTTGTGGACAACAATGCCACGCAGAGAAAATAGATATTTATCTCCAACTGGAGCATTTTTTCTTTTCTTAATAGAGCCCCAGATACAAAAGTGCGCTCGTGTTTTTTTTAGAACTTTTCGTGCATCCTCTGTTGTTTCAACTTTTTCTGATTGATGATTTTTGAGAACCAAGACATCAAAAGGTAAATTTAGTTCGTAGATTTTACTTTTAAAAGGGGCGAGAAAATCTTTTTGAAAAAATTTATAGACTTCTAAATCTTCGACTTGAACAGCAATAGCAACACCTAGTCGCGTTCGCGATCTCTTGGGATACTTCCAAACATAAAAAGTCCAGCCGACGAGAATAATCGCTCCGAGTATACTTACTCCAATACCATATTTTATAAATGGAATTTCTCCTGTTGGTATCAGACGAAAAACAATCAAAGAGATAATTATAAGCAACAAAAACGCCGAAACTAAACCATACCATTTATGGAAATGGCGAGTTGTGGTTTCGTATATTTTTTTGATAAACCAGCTATCTTCCATATTATTTTAGCAATTCGTCAGCCGATACCCCAAGTGCATTAGCTAATTTCTGAATTGTCGCAAGGGTCAGGTTTTTCTTCCCGCTTTCAATATTGCTGATATAACCTCTATCAACTTCTAATGCACGGGCAATATCGCCTTGCGACATATTCTTTTTCGTTCTGATACGCTTCATATTTTGCCCTAACTTTGATGATATGTTCGCCATACAAATTATTTTTCTAGAATTTTTAAAACCTTATCTCTTAATTTCTCAAACTTGAGATAACCAGCTCTTTTGTTGAAGTGTCCGGCGTTCGGTACAAAAGAAAGCTCAATACCAAGATTTTTTGAAAGTTCTTTACCGTTTTCCAAACCAACATAAGGGTCATCATCGGATTGAAAAACTACAAAGTCAGCGGCTTTCTTTTTTATCGATTCCCAGTCAAAAGAGAAACCGCTAAAACCATTATCTCGATCATAGTTCTTAATCGGTTGAACGCCGATAGGCGTACCAACAAAGAAAGCCGCTTTGACCGGATGAATTAGTTTTTCAAGTATTCGCAGAGTAAAAATACCGCCTAAGCTATGTCCGATTAGAATAGTGTCTTTGTTGATGTCCTGCTCATAGTTTTTTAAAACATCAAACCACTCTGCTATTTTTGCTGGCACTATTGGTGGCGAGGGGAATTGTGGTACAAAGACCTTACGGCTCCCTTGCTCCAATTCTTGTTTTAGCCACGGAAACCAGTTTTCTTCGGGGTATCCCTCTGTTCCGTGGAAAATAAATACATTGTTCATAGATATTCACATCTTATCATTTTGTTATATTGTCGGACAATGTTATAC
>MFNM01000019.1 GCA_001782085.1 Candidatus Levybacteria bacterium RIFCSPHIGHO2_01_FULL_37_33 | reverse complement strand
TCATAAAATACCTCAATCGGGCTTCGAGCCCTGACGTAAAGTCATAACATGACTTTACTCATCACACACAAAAAATTTATAACAATTTTTGTGAGTGATGTGTTTATACCCCGAACCCTACTTTACCCAAAGTACGGGGAAAAACACAATTTAGTCTTAATTTGCAACGGAATTGATAATAAAATTAAACGAATAGCGGTACATTAACCCTATTCACTCTTTGGAACTTTACTATTATCCTTTTGTGGTTTTAAGGCAAGGATTTTCTGTAAAACGCCAACTTTCTCTTGTGGACGAACGTATATTTCTGTAAGGACTTCTTTTGCTGTTTCTACGAGAAAGCGAAACTCATCTTGTGTCCACGGTTTCCAGTCTCCCTCGTGCAACTGCTCACTCGTCATACCTTGAATGTTTGCAAGAGCGTCAAAATACTCTGGCGGTACAGTCGGGTACTTACTTTTTAGCACCTTAACTCTATTACCATAGTCAACCTCTTTTTCGTCTTTATCTGTTTTTGAGACTTGCTCAATTTCAAGAAGTTCGTAAATTGCTTTTCTTAAACAACCAGAAGCACCAACAAGGTAGTTCATTTTTGCACATCCCTCTGACTCTGCAACCAATGTCCGTATTTTTTCGTTTATTCTATTATCAAGCGTGAAAAAGGTAGTGGGTTGGTGGTAGAAAAATAGCGTGTCCAAGTCAATATCATTCATAGATATGGTTATCTTTTTGCCGTTGTCATCTTTGCCCGGTACACTCCAAAACTTGTTGCTATAAACTTCAATAGCATAGTTTGAGAGGTGTAGGGAGGTTTTTTGGCAGGTATCACCGCCACAGTGAACACGATAACCATATACCGTCCTATCATTTGACCAGTCAAAAGAAAACCTCTCACTTACACCATAAACAATAGACTTGCGGTTACAAAAAGGACAGTTGTATTTTTCTCTATTAACGAAGTATTTTCTATCTAAATGTGATTGGTCGTAATTTTCGCTCATTATGCTTGGAGTTTAGCATAAAACACAGTTTTTGCTATTATTAAACTAATGGTTAAAAAGAAAGAAAATAAACGTGAGACTGATACGTGGAAACTAGATAGAGGCGAGGACTTATATGTTATTGCTGGAGAACCTTTGCCGAATGGTGAAATAAAAGCAAAGTACTTTTTTAGTAATGAAATCCCTCTTGCTGTGGTAGGAGGCGAGGGTATGAAAAGGTCTATTAAAGTCTCTTATTCTTCTATTGCTAACGATAACGAACAACTACTCCATTTTTTATATGGAAAAACGAGAACACAATGAAGAACTTAAACGCAAAAGAACTTGATAAGAACTTTTTTGACACAAGAGAGTTTGTAGAGACTCTCCAAATAATTTTACAAAAGAAGAACATCAAAAACTATCCAAAGTTTACTAAAAGAGAAGTTATTTTTCTAACACGTTTATTATTTGAAAAGCCAAATGAACTAGTACTTTTTTCTGTTGCAGACTTTATGAGCGATAACTATCAGCAGGGAGTTCCAGTCTTTGCTAATGGGGCTTCGTACAGACGTTTACAGTTTTACAAACATTTTATACTTCATACTGGTAATGCTACTAAAGCGGCGATTTCTTCTGGCTATAGTCAAAAATCAGCCAAACAACAAGGTCATAGATTACTCCGTTGGATACAACGTAACCAAGAAAAGTCTATGTCCGGCTTTTCTCAGTAAGTCATCAAAAGTAAACATTTTTATAACTCCTATATCCTACTTTTTCCACCATCTAACACTTACTATTTTTCATTATATCTAACATTTTTTAACATTTACACATTAAAATAATGTTAGGTTTTGTCAGGTTCTCACTTTCCAATAAAATCCAGTACTTTTTATAGAAAAGTTTGTGGAAAAAAAGCGACACCGATACTAAATACGAGTACAAATGTGTTAAATAGTGTAAGCGAGAATAGTAATACACATTTTATTTTTTCCTGTGCCTTGTAAGTCTCTATAATCGCTCGTATGCCGAAGATAATTGCTACTAGTATATATCCGTTATAAAAAACAATAGACACCCAGTATAGATAAGTTGGGAGTAATAAAATATGATGTAATGGTAAATGTCTATATACAAACTTTGGTATCCAATCCCCAGACAAAAATGCACCCGATAGGTAATCCGATAACATAAATTGACCAATAAGTATGTATAATACAGTAAAAATAAGTGCTATTTTTGACGAAGATTTGTTAATGTTTTTAAGCATAACTCATTGTTACATTTTCAATCCTTGTTCTCGCAAACACTTTTGATAGCCGGTTTTATCTGTATCAATTAACCCGTTTTCTATTAAGTTGTTGATACGAAATAACTCACTATCTGTGTTTCTAGGGGTTTCAAATGCTTTTGGATTATCTTTGATACAACCTTTTATGATTTGAGTTGGTCTTATCTGAAACCAATAAAAAGTAAACCCAAAAAGAAGCACTGCTAATAAAATTATGTATTTATATTGTTTTAGTTTTTCCATATCACTGTGAGACTTGGCAAACATCATTTAATTTCGCTTCTTTTATAGATAGACTTGGAAAAGGGACATTTTCTCCTGTAGATTTTTTAATAATACTTCCAGTTACATAGTCTAAATAAAACTGATAACTTTTTGGGCAAGTTGTCTCAATGGTTGAGTATCCGGCAAGTACTCTTGGGTCAAGGGCTATTCGTATATTGATTGTTTCGTTGGGTCGCAACTCATTAGAAAGTAATGTTTGACCAAGTAATTCGTGTGGTCTGTTTGTATTTGTTCTCAAACATTCCTTAGGGATAGCAGTACTATCAACATATCCGTAGCAATTTTTACCGACTTGTTGTCTCCAAACAAAATCAAAAATGCCATTCTCTTTAATAGTGAGATTATCTGCAAAACCATAGTAAAAGTTTTTGTCGTAAGATTTTGGAAAATTAACACTAAGAGATACATATCCGGTATCTGACGGGGAAATACTTACACCGTCTTTTCCGACAAGAGAACTCATTCTTAGGCGTAATTTTTCAATCGCTAATTGCTCTGAACTTAGATTTGTAATTGAAATTATCCTTTCAACTGACGATACATCTTCAACTGATATAGAAACTGGTTGTACAGGAGGGGTACAACTTTGCGTGGTGTTTGGAGAGGGAGTATTTGCAGTAGAACATTCAGTGGTTATATTGCAACTGCGAGTTTGAGACCCAGAATTTGAACACACAGACCAACCAGAGCAACTCCACACGTCTTTTGTACAAGAGAGAGTAGGTGTAAGTAATGGTTGAATAGTAGGGCTTGGAGGGGCTACAAGAGGCACTAAAACATTAGGAGTATCGTTTTTAGGAATTGAAACATCTTGCGTTTCTTTTTCCTTAACTGGTTGTTTTATATAGCGAACGATATTACCTTGCGTGTCCATTTCCACGATTGCACCGCTTGGAAGATTTATAACGCTATTCTTGACTTCACTTTTTGGAATTAAATTAACAGTTTGTTTTTGAGATTTCTTATCATTTTTTTCTTTTATTTTAGTAGTAGTTGTTGCGATATTTTTAATAGTAGTGGTTGCCTGCGTTGCAGGTTTATTTTGTATTTGCGGAGTCTCAACTTTCAATATCTTGTTTGAATTAAAAACTTTCCAAGACAAAGGGTTCCACCACGAGGCAAAAGTGATTGAGGGGACAAGAAGTGTTGTTAAAAATATAGCTGAAATATATTTTTTCATAGTTTTTATTTTTAATTTTTTTATACAAAAAGCCCACCACCAGTGGAGTCTTGCGACTCCTATGCCAGTTTCCCGACATAACGTTCAGCACGTCCTGATGATGGGTTTTATGTGCTGAACGATTTCTGACCATACCTTACAAATTACTTCGTAAGGGTTAGGTCACATCTATATTTAGTTGTGATTAAATCATATCATAGTTTATCATTGCTATAAAAGGCTATTGTCAACTTGAGTATTAAGGGTATTTTACGACAGCACTCTTGTCTCTAGTTATGTTTACTATTTTCTTTATTTCTCAAACAATTTTTACATACCTCTATAAGATTTTCGCAAAAGACATTAAAATCTAGACAGTTAGTTCTTACAAAATCTATATCCAATTCTCGTGCTAGGGAGTTGTAGACCTCGTGTAAAGAAGGCTGATTATCTTTCATCACATTTTTTAATGTTGCTATTTGATATTTCGGGGTTTTGTCATTATGGGGGAGAGGAACGGAATGATTCTCAATTTTGAATACTTTTTTTGCTGTATTGTGGTCAACAATCAGCCATTTCTCAAAATGCGGGTCGCAAATACCTATTGCTGAAAAATCAAGATATAGTGGATTCACTTTTCTTATTTTCTCAATAACCTGTCCTCTCCTGTCATCGCTAGATTCATCTTGGTCAGTTAGATAGATGGCAATGTCAACACAATCTTGCACAAAAAATATTGTAGTGTAACTGGAAACATAGCCAATTATGCCTGTATGCGGGGATATTTTTCTTTTAATGGTAATTTGGCATAGAGGTTCAAGTATTCTCTCTATAAGAATCTGTACTGGCTCTATATCTAACTCCCCCTCATACGCTATACCTAAATGAATATGTGGCATAGCATTTTAATTAGAATAGTCCGGACTGAAGAACATCAGCGACACTATGGTCACCACGTAAGTCGTTTTTTATTGTCTCATATTCTATCGTATCGGATATAGGTATTAAGGTCGTTCCTTGGTCTGTATCTTTTTTACAATAGATTACTTCGGGGACAGTAAGTCCTTTTAAGATTTCATTACTATGAGTAGTAAATAATAATTGCACTTTTCTATTTGTCGCCTGCGTTCTGATTTCGTCTATTAACTTTGATATTCTTTCGTAGTGCATACCATTTTCAATTTCTTCTATGACCATAAAAGATTGCTCATCGGTATTAAAGAGACTAAAAATTATATGAATTACCCTCCGGTCTCCACTTGAAAGAGAAATCTGACTGTATTTGTCTGGGAAAGCAGTATCTGTCCAAGTAACAATATAATTTTTTACCTCATCATCTTGGGGTTTTATCGTATCAATACCTTTTATATTTTTATCATCAATGGTAAGAATTGATGGTGCAATAAAGCCGGGTATAATTTTTTGAATAGATTTTACAGCATTATCAAATCTGCCGTGATTTTTTCTTAATAAAGAAATAGCCACTCCATCAATTGTGTTAGTGTTCGGTCTGTTGCTTTGAATTATATTGAGTCCATCTTTTGTATCAAAAATGGTATCTATTATGATGGTGTAAGTTAATATAGACTTGGTTACCTCAATCACATTTTCATCCGAATATGAACTCAACATCAAACGTGTCGGTTCAATTTTGAAAGGGATTTGATTTTGCGTTTCACCAACATACGCTGATTCTCTATCTCTACGATAAACAATAACTTCATTTTGACCATCAACTTTTTTTAAGCACTCATTTTGTATGCCAATTCGTAACGCACCAGCAATTTTTATATGTGCAATATGGTAAGAGAAAACAAAGTTATTGCCCTCACGAGTTGTTAAGGTAAACTCAAACTTCGTGTCTGTTTGATGGTCTTTGAAATAGAAAAGTTCTGCGGTTAACGGAGCAATTTTTGAGTTAACAATTACGTCTAAATCACCACCCGTAGCAAGGCTTTTGAAAAGCGTTATCGCGGATATAAAATTAGATTTACCAGACCCATTTTTACCTATAATTGCCGTAAGTTTATTGAGAACAACAGTCTGTTTTTTTATACTACGGAAGTTTTCAATTGTAATTTTTCTTATCATTTTATTTTAAGAAATGAACCCATATAATATCATTTTTGAAAAAAATTAGCATTGGTGTGGATAAACCACTATTTCTTATCATTTTTTAATAAAGCCAAAATGACTTCCTTTTTCCACCGCCTATCTCCACGATTACCATACCGGATAGCCCTTAAAATGCCTCTATTGTCCCAATTACGGAGAGTATTGGGGTGTACGCTCAATATATTCCTAGTTTGCTTTAAGGTGAGTATATCGGGCAAGTTTTTTAATTTGTTTATTTGCTTTTTCATAAAGTTTGACTTAACATTACTTTACAAGAACTTTTAATTAAAAACAAGAGGATAATATAGTATTACTATAGTTCTATGTATCATCTCTTATTACTACAGATACAGTGAAAGACAACGATAAACAAAAAGAAATACAGAAAGTCGCAATATACATCAGAGTTTCTACTGACGAACAGTCTGAAAAGTATGGTTACGATTTACAAAAGAGTGCCATTGAAGCACTTATACAATCAAGAGGTAGGGCTGATAATAAATTAGAATTTGCTGGAGATAAATATATTTATTTTGATGACGGCATAAGTGGAACAGCAGATTTGAATGAACGTCCTGCTTTTGCACAACTACAGGAGGATATAATCAATGCCGTTGAGGATACTAAACCTTTTAATGCTGTTGCTGTTTATAAAATAGATAGATTTGCTAGAAAACTTACAATTTTGTTAGACGTCATAGATTTTTTTGATAAGAATAATATCAAGTTTTTGTCGGTGAATGAGAGTATTGATACATCAACTCCTTTTGGTAAGGCAATGCTCGGTATCATTGGTGTTATTGCTGAACTTGAAATTGAAACGATAAAATTAAGAACACAAGGAGGTCGGGAAGAAGCAGTAAAGATTGGTGTAATAATGGGTAACGCCTCAATCTTTGGATATAAGAAAAACGAGAAAAAACAAGCGGAGATTTTTGAACCAGAGGCAGGAACAGTAAGGTCAATTTTTGATTGGTTTGTAAATGAAAAATTATCTGCCGGTTTAATTGCAATTCGGTTGAAACAAATGAAAGTCCTGTCGCCAGAGGAGTCGGCTATTCACTATGAAAAAAGAAAGGGTAAAAGCAAAAAGAAAAATAATCTTTATCACTGGACTCCCACAGCGATAAGCAGGATACTTTCAGACGATATTTATATAGGAAAGTATTATTACAATAAATCTAAAAACAGAAAGAAATTACCAAAAGAAGAATGGAAAATATCTTCGTATGTGGTAGCCCAAATCATTGACGATTTCACTTTTGAGAAAGCCCAAAAGCGGGTAAGACAAAGTAAACACGAGCGACCAATTACTTCGGGTAACCATACCTATTTATTACAAGGTCTTCTTGTTTGCGACTGCTGTTACGATACTATCCGAGACTCTGCTACGGGCAGGAGACATTGGATAGGGTCTGGCAAGAAACTGGACACTGACAAATACACCTATGCGTATAATTGTGGTAGGAAAAAAAGAGAAAAATATGATACTGATAATTTATGTCCAACACTTCCTCTTCCTGCTTTAGAAATTGAGCAGTATGTCGTATCTTTTACAAAAAAACTTCTTGAAAATCCGGTAGCAACATTTGAATATCAGAATAAATTAAAATCTACACAAAAAGGTATTGAGCATTTAAGAAAACAGGAAAAGCAGTACATTAAACTTTTAGAGGGCATACCCGGAAGAAAAAATAATCTGCGTGAACAGCACGAACACGGATATATAAATATGAGCCGACTTGAAAAAGATATGCAGGAAGCAAACGCTGACCTTAAAAAATATGAAGAAAAAATAAGAGAAATACGAAGAAATATATCAGAGCATACTTTATCAGATAATTACTTCCAAAGTCTTGAACTATTTTCAAGGAAATATACACCTGCTCTTAATGATATGTATAAGAATAGAGAGGAGATATATCACATATTACACACCTTAATTGAAGAAATAGTCGTTTATTCTCGCCCACTTAAAAAGAAAGATATTATTGCGGGTAAACGTAGAGAAAATCAGCAGATACCAGACCGTCTACACATCAAATTAAAACTGCCACAAGTGATACTTCAAGAGTTAGGAGTTCTTGCTGAAAAAACATCTCTGGTGCGGGATACAGGGCTCGAACCTGTGACCTTCGCTGTGTAAAAGCGCTGCTCGTACCAACTGAGCTAATCCCGCATGTTTATGTACTCAATTTCTTTTTTAGAAATCTTCTTCCGGCTGATGTTTTTAGATAAACTTCTCTTTTTCTCGCCTCGCTAAATGTATCATATTTTTCGATATAAACAACTTCAATATTGCTCATTCTACTTGTAGAAATATTTTGTCTATTTTTGTGTTCGTGTAATCTGCGAATCAGGTTATTTGTCATACCTTTATAACAGTTACCCTCATTATCTTTTAGAACATATAACAGTATACATGGAATATATACCAACTGAGCCCGTCCGAACGGATTCATCCGGGCGGGCTAATCCCGCAATATAGTGCTTTTAGAGTACAGCATATTGTCTACTTTGTAAAATCGTGTAGAATAGACTAAATGAAAATACCGAATTGTGTGGGAATAATAATGGATGGCAATCGCAGATGGGCAAAAAACAAAGGCATGTTAGCTCTAAAAGGTCATCATGCCGGAGGAGAGAAACTTAAAGAGGTTGTACGTTGGGTAAGGGATGCCGATATAAAGCACGTTATTTTCTATGCCTTTTCAACCGAAAACTGGAATCGTTCCGAAGAAGAGGTTTCCTATTTGTTGAACTTGATAGCAGAGTTTTTGCAAAAAGAGTTTGAAAATTTTCATAAAGAAGGCGGGGTCTTGCATTGTGTCGGCGATATATCCCGATTCTCTCTAGTTTTGCAAAAAATATTGAAAGATGTAGAAGAAAAAACCAAAGACAATTCTGGTCCCCACATTTACCTTGCTTTGAACTATGGAGGAAGACAAGAAATTCTGTCTGCTGTGAAAAAAATTGTGGCAGAAAATCCAAAACAGGAAGATATAACAGAAGAATATTTGGCAAAATATTTACAGACAGGCGATATGCCGGACCCAGATATTATTATCCGCACATCAGGAGAAATGCGACTCTCTGGCTTTTTACCATGGCAAGGGGTGTACAGCGAACTCTTTTTTACACCTGCCATGTGGCCGGACTTTTCCAAAGAAGAATTTTTGAAAATTCTTGAGGAATATGGTGAACGAGACCGTCGTCACGGGAAATAATTTCTAATTTTCAATTTCTAATTTATAAACGATTGAAATCACAAAACGTAGAGATTTTATACGAAGATAAAGATATATTGGCAATAAATAAACCGTCCGGTCTTGTTGTGCATAGCGATGGTAAAACCGCAGAGAAAACTTTGGTTGATTGGATAATATTAAAGTATCCAAAAATAAAAAAAGTTGGAGAGTCGTGGACAACTCCATCAGGTGAAATTATTTATCGTCCCGGCATAGTGCATCGGCTAGATAGGGAAACTTCCGGAGTGATGCTTGTGGCCAAAACACAAAAGGGGTTTGAAAATCTGAAGAAGCAGTTTCAAGAGCACAAGATTGAAAAAGTTTATCACGCCTTTACTTATGGCGAGATGAAAAATGACAGCGGAACAATAGACAGACCAATAGCTCGGAGCAAAAAAGATTTTCGAATGTGGTCTGCCCAACGCGGAGCAAGGGGAGAGCCGAGGGAGGCCATTACTGACTACAAAGTGATAACTCGGGCAAATGGTTACTCTTTTGTACACGTGTTCCCAAAAACAGGGAGGACACATCAAATTCGCGTCCATTTCAAAGCAATAAATTATCCTCTTGTTTCTGACTCTTTATATGCTCCCAAAAGAAAAAATGAGCGAAAAAATAGTCTTGGCTTGGAGCGCGTAGCTTTACATTCATATGGAATTACGTTTACCGATTTAAAAGATAAAAGCCACACAGTAACAGCGCCTTACCCAGGTGATTTTGAAAAAGCTTTTGAAATATTACAAACTTAAAAAAATGATTTTGGTACAATATATTGTACCAAAATGGATGTTCGGAAAAATAAACGTATTATTGCAATTATAAAAAGCATGTGTTAGATTACCATGACGTATGGAAATCCAGTCTTCAGTCAAAATAGCTGACAGAAAGTCTCTTGATATAAAAAGCGGTGATAATGTTCGCGTTTGGCAAAAGATTATTGAGAAAGGTAAAACTCGTCTGCAGGCCTTTGAGGGACTGGTCATTGCCGTAAAACATGGCAAGGAAGCAGGAGGGACTTTTACTGTACGACGCGTGGCGTCAGGTGTAGGCGTTGAGAAAATTTTCCCACTATACTCTCCCATAATTGACTCTATCGAAACATTGAAACGCTCAAAAGTGCGTCGTGCAAAGCTCTATCACATACGAGACAAAGCAGCCAAGGAAATTCGTAGGCAAATGCGAAATATCCGCGCTCTTCCGGATAATACTCCAAGTGTTGACGAAGAGGTCGTAGAAACAAAAGTCACAGAAGCAGTTGCAGAATAAGATTGGTAAGAAAAACATCCTCATAAGATTTCTGCATATGCAGAAATCTTATGAGGATGTTTTTTATGTTGAAAAAAAGTAAAAAATATCATATACTGCATGAATTAATGTCCAGATGGAGAAATTGGCAAACTCGCTACCTTGAGGTGGTAGTGCCGAAAGGCTTGGGGGTTCAAGTCCCCCTCTGGACACAAAACGAATTATGTTATAATAATTACGAGAGTCATACCGCTCAAAACTGTAGAAGAACCCGAAGAAAAACATTGGCTCGGAACCATATTTTAATTTTTCCTGCATTGAGCGGAGTCGAAGTGGGGGAAGAAAAATTTTTAATCATAATCAAACATTATAATTTAGAGAAAAGTTATGGTAAAATTATTCATAATAATTTCAATTATATTTTTAGTTCCTTTGTTTGGAGTGCTTTTTACAGGTCATCCCAGTCCACTCGGAATATTGGGAGTGGCCCCTGTTTTCGGTATTTTAGGTCTGATTGGTGTTTGGTTTCGTAAATCTTTGGGATTAATTCTCTATTCACTAGTCTCATTATTTATTTTTTTATACCCTTTAGCGCTTTCTTACAAAGATGGAGGACTCACTGGAGTTAATTTATCTGAGATACTTAAATCACCAGTTCCTTATTATTTATTATTTTTTCCAATCTCAGCTTTAGTGTTTTGGATAAAACATGAACCTTTTACTCCTTTTTCGTTGCCTAAATTATTTAGAGTGCAGTTGTGGATTATTGTAGTTATTTTAGTTATGTTGCTAATTTTGTACATTGATTCACATGTTATACCCGGAGGCTTCGTGGATTATATACTTAATCTCATAATTCAATAAAATTGATAGGACGTGTTTTACAGACTTGTTCAGAATTAAGAATATGAAACACTCAAAAACAGAACTTTATTTTTTAATTACCCTCCTCTCGGGTATTTTTATACTTTCTTTTTTTATTTTTAAACCTTTTATTTTTGCTCTTATCCTAGCAATAGTTTTTGCAACTGTTTTTGATCCAATTCATAAAAAGGCCCTTATCATCACAAGGGAGAGAAAGGGTTTAGCGGCATTATTGACCACCTTTTTTGTTTTGGTCGTTGTTGTTGTGCCTCTTATTTTTCTGGGTATACAGGTTTTTCAGGAAGCAACCGAGCTTTACTCTTTTCTCATAGAGAATAGTGGTGAGGTCGATATTTCTAGTAATGCCAGTCTGGCTATACAGAACCTGACCAGTTTTTCTCCTGCACGGGTAAACTCTCTCGATGTTAACCTGTATTTAAAGCAGGGATTAAATTGGTTACTCCAGCATCTTGGTCCACTCTTTGCCGGTTTTGCAAAAGTAATAATCAGTATATTTATATTTCTTTTCGCTCTGTATTATTTGTTTAAAGATGGTCACAAATTGAAAAAGACTGTTATCGCACTAAGTCCATTGCAGGATATTCACGATGAAACTATTTTTAATAAAATTGCCATAGCAATTAATTCGGTCGTCAGGGGAAATTTAACCATAGCTGTTATTCAAGGCATATTAACCGCGGTTGGGTTTACTATCTTTGGAGTTCCCAATCCATTTCTTTGGGGTAGTGTTGCGGCAATCTCTGCGCTAGTTCCAAGCATTGGAACAGCTCTGGTCCTTCTTCCAGCCATTCTCTTTCTATATTTTAGTGGAGAGACCTTTTCCGCCCTAGGCCTTTTCCTTTGGGGCATGATGGCAGTGGGACTCATTGACAACTTTTTAGGACCAAAACTGGTTGAACGAGGAATGCGACTCCACCCGTTTCTTATTTTGCTTTCTATCTTTGGGGGTATAAGTTTTTTCGGGCCTCTAGGATTCTTATTGGGACCGCTCGTCCTCAGTCTACTTTTTGCTCTCCTTGAGATTTATTCCGCTATCAGCAAAGAACATGAAGGTCGAAATAAATAAATAAAAAGAATTTGGAAATAAGTTGTTTTTCTGTTATAAATGAGGAGTTAATGGTGGTCGTAGCTCAATTGGTAGAGCATCCGCCTGTGGCGCGGAAGGTTGCCGGATCGTCACCGGTCGACCACCCAAATATTGAATGATATTGTTGAAAGATGTATAGTATATCCTTATGAAAGGAGAATTTTACTCTTATCTTGAGAGCAAAAAATATCAGACAAAATATCGCCAGGAGTTCATTACTATTACAGACGATGTGGAAGAGGTGATACAGAAATCGGGTGTGAAGCGTGGAAGTATTGTTATCCAAACACACCATACCACTTGCGGGATTTGGGTCAATGAAAATGAGAAAAATTTGATTGGCCCTTCGGAGAGGCTTGGTTATGCATCAGATTTACGCAAAGTTTTGGACAAATTTGCCCATCCTGCCGATGAATATGGACATAACGATATTTGCCATTCTGAAAACAAAACAGGCAAACGCACTACCCATCTCTGTGAACCAGACGAAAACGGAGTAATCAATGAATGTGTCAACGGGCACGCTCACGCCCAAGCTCTCTTGATTCATCCATCCATTTCGCTTATCGTGGAAGATGGCAAGCTCCTGAAGGGAGGCTGGCAGGAGATAATGTTGGTTGAGTTAGACCATGACAGGGAGCGACAAGTCTCTTTTCTTGTTGCTGGATTAAAATAAACATTTTGGTACAGTATACTGTACCAAAATGTTCCAACGTATTTATGGAACATATCTTACAAAATATTTTAGTTGCAGAAAGATCAGACGATTATGAACTGCTTGATAGCGGGGATGGTCAAAAGTTGGAGCGATACGGTAGGGTGGTTCTTTCTCGTCCTGACCCACAAGCTTTGTGGCCAAAAATGTTATCAAAATCGAAATGGGACGATATATCGGCTAAATTCGAACGAGTCAGGACAACAGGCAAATGGCAGATAATGAAAGAAATTTCTGATCCATGGCAGGTGACACTTGAGGGAATTACTTTTTCCTTAAAACTTTTACCGTCAAAACACATAGGGCTTTTCCCAGAACAGTCGGCACAGTGGGAATGGATTGCGGACAAAATACAAACTAGAACCACACAAGGTAACCCTGTGTATGTTCTAAATTTGTTTGGTTATACGGGAGGAGCATCTTTAGCTTGCGCCAAAGCCGGAGCAGAGGTTACTCATGTTGATTCCTCAAAGTTTGCTGTGGATTTGGCGATGAAAAATCGTGACCTTTCTGGATTAAAAGAAAAACCAATTAGATTTATTGTAGATGATGTTCGTAAGTTTGCAGAAAGAGAAATCAAGCGTGGTAGTAAATATGATATCATTATTTTGGACCCACCTGTATATGGTAAGGGTCTAAAAGGAGAAGTTTGGAATATTGAAAATGATCTGATGTCGCTTCTTCTACGATTAAAAAATATCATTTCTTTGGAGCCACTTTCTGTAATGTTGAATGGCTATGCCTCGGGGTATTCTAGTATGACATATTCTCAAATGCTTTTTTCTGCATTTTCTGATTTTGGAGGTAAAGTTTCATTTGGTGAACTTGCTATAAAAGAATCTTCTGGAAACAGATTATTATCATCTGGCATATTTGCAAGGTGGCT
>MFNM01000018.1 GCA_001782085.1 Candidatus Levybacteria bacterium RIFCSPHIGHO2_01_FULL_37_33 | reverse complement strand
TGCCTTTAGTATCTTGTCCTGTTTCATCAACATAGCAGTAAAGTTTACTTTTTGTCATCTTCTCATTGTATCAGATGCACATTCTGTCCACCTTAGAGGTGGAATAGCTAGGACACCTTGGAATTCTCGGGTTGATTCGAGCTGAATTAACTTGCGTTTTTTTTTCCTTTTTTTATTTTTTGGGGAGGAAGGAGAGGAAGGGGATTGAGTCGGAGACAGGGAGAACTCCAAGGTAATTAAGAGTTGCGAAAATTAGGATCAATGCAAAAATAACAGAGAATACTTCAACTAAACCAACTTCGAGAAAAAGAAGCCCATTGAATTTTTTTGCCTGCGGCGCCTGGGAAGGCTGATTAGTATCCACTCTTTTATGGTAGGGAAGTTGATGAGCGTTGTCAATCTATAATTTACCATTGACCATTTACCATTTAAGATTCGTAGCCGGGGAAGAAGTCGAGTTTAATATTTTCCGAAAGAGCGCCTTGCTCTTTCAATAAGTCACGGATAGATCGGACAAATGGACTTGGTCCGGAGATATAAAAGTTGAGAGTTGAAAGTTGAGAGTTGAAAGTTAAAAATGCTTTTTCATCAATATGAGTAGGATTTATAAAATATTGGATTTTAAAATTGGGATTTTTGCTAATCAGCGATTCTAGTTCATCTTTAAAAACAATATTTTTATCTCTATTTGCATACATAAGTTGTACATTAATTGGAAGTTTTCTATGGTATAAATCGAGAAGAATTGATCTAAACGGAGTAATTCCAATTCCTCCTGCAATAAAAACATAATTCCTGTTTGGATCACTAATGATAAAATCGCCGTCCGGACCGCTCGCTTGGATCGTTTCTCCAATTTTCATTTCCGTCAAAGATTTTTTAAAAGTACTTGAGCCCGGCTTATCAATTCTTGTTGTTATCATAACATTTTTTTCAAATGGGGAAGAGGAGATAGTAAAATAGCGTGTAGCACCGCGATTGTCCGGATTATCGTTGGGAAGAGTGTAGAACATATACTGCCCGGCCCGCCACATAATAGACTCACTCGGTTCAAAAATGAAAGAATATGCATCATCTGCTTCTTTCCTTTTTTTAATGAGGGTAAGTAACATAATTTATATTTTTAATAATTCTTTGTACTTTTGTATCGCCAAAAGTACCAAAAACTCTCACCAAGTCTTGCTTCATGCTCTCGAAATTAAACTCATTCTTCGGGGGATTTCACCCCCTCCTCAACCCCGATTAAATCGGGGCGAGGAATCCCCCTGAATCATTCGTTTAATTTCTCACGCATTCAGCTGCAAGTTGGCAAAGATACTGCTGATGATCAATTTATTATATCATTGTCAATTGTTAAAATAGTCTGTATTATTTATTTGTGGCGCCTATTTTTTTGGAAATAACAATAATAATTGTTCTTGCAGCGTTTCTTACATCTGTTTTCCGGTTTCTTAAACAGCCTGCGATCTTGGCTTATATCTTAACAGGCATCATAATCGGGCCTTTGGGATTTTTGAATATCCGCAATCCTGATTTTATTCAGACTTTAGCACAGCTTGGGATAACGTTTTTGCTTTTTACGCTTGGGCTTGAAATTAGGATAAAAGATTTTACATCAATCAGCAAAGTAGCATTAATAGTTTCGGCAGTTCAGATTTCATTTTCTTTTTTGGCAGGATACATAATTTCTCTTCTTTTTGGACTTAACGCACAAAGTGCAATATATATCGGTATCGCAGTCACATTTTCATCAACGGTTATAGTTATAAAACTTATATCTGAGAAAAGAGAACTCCACAGCCTGCATGGAAAAATAGCAATCGGCGTACTTCTTATTCAGGACTTTTTGGCAATTGCCATACTTATTTTTCTCTCGGGTTTTAACCCCCAGCTTGTTATAGTAGAACCCTTTGCTAAATTCGCGCAGATAGCTATAAAAGGGGCAATTTTATTTGGAGCTGTCTGGTATTTGGGAAGCAATGTTTTTCCAAAACTTGTTGAAAAGCTTGCCCGATCAACAGAAACTCTTTTTTTGGCAAGTATTGCATGGGTTTTTGGACTGGCTGCTTTGGTAAGTTCTGTCGGGTTCTCTGTTGAAATAGGAGGGTTTTTGGCAGGTCTTGCTCTTGCCAACTCAATTGCAAATTATCAGATTATTGCCCGGGCAAGAATTTTGCAGGATTTTTTTATAATACTGTTTTTTGTTCTTCTGGGCATTCAGATGGCATTCGGCAATATTTTGTCCGTCTTGGCAATAGCAATTGTCTTGTCTGCTATTGTTCTGATAGTTAAGCCTTTTATTGTAATGATTATTATGGGGATTTTGGGTTTTAAAAAAAGAACTTCGTTTTTAACCGGAGTAAGTCTTGGTCAAGTTTCTGAATTTTCTCTTATTACTGTTTTTTTGGGAGCAAAACTTGGCCATATCTCAAATGAGGTAGTATCGCTAGTAAGTCTTTGCGCAATTATTACATTTACAATTTCAACATATTTAATGGCTGGGAGCAAAAATATTTATAAGTTTTTAAATCACCGTCTTTCTTTTTTGGAGTTAGTGCCTGTTAAGATAGAAGAATCAGTCGAGTCATTAAACAAAATGCTTGAACTTAAAAATCATGTTGTTTTAATTGGTGCAGATCAGATGGGGCAGAGTATTTTGGATGCTTTGGAGGATATAGATATAGATGTGGTGGTGGTTGATTTTGATCCGGAAATTTTAAAGAAACTTGAACAAAATAAGGTACACAAACTCTTTGGAGATATTGCCGATTTGGATATACAGGAAAGAGCACATCTGGACTGCGCAAAGCTTGTAATTTCTACAAATCCAGATCTTGAAGATAATCTACTTCTTTTGAAAGAATTAAAGCATGAAAACAGAAAGGCAAAGGTAGTTGTTATGGCGCTTGATATAAACGAAGCAAAAGCTTTGTATAAAGAAGGGGCCGATTATGTTATTTTGCCTCACTTGGCAGGAGGTCGGCAAATTGCAAAGTTAATCGAGGATGATAATATGGAAAAAATAGAGAGCTTAAAGACAAAAGATATGAAGTTTTTAGATTTGTCCGCCTAAATTTGCCATTCGCCTTTTGGGAACTATTCGTTCACGGCTCATGGCGCATCACTCGGCGGACGCAAAGCTATCTTTAACTGTCTTAATAACATTTTCTAAATTTCCTTCAAGAATTTCTTCGAGATTGTGCCAGGATTTATTAACTCTATGATCCGTCAAGCGGTTTTGCGGAAAGTTATAAGTTCTTATCTTTTCGGCTCTCATGCCTTTTCCGACCTGAGTTGATTTAAGCTCAGAAACAATCTCAGAGCGCTTTTCAAGTTCTGCCTCCCAAAGTTTAGCCCTTAGCATTTTCATTGCATTTTCCCTGTTTTGCCCTTGGGAACGCTGCGTTCTGCAAGTTACAACAATTCCAGTCGGTTTATGTTTGAGTCTTACCGCAGTTGAGACTTTGTTTACATTTTGTCCTCCGTGTCCGCCGGCTCTGAAGGCTTCAAATTCAATATCCTCCGGGTTTATGTGAAGGTCTATATCTTCAAGGTTGGGGAGAATGGAAATAATAGCTGTTGATGTGTGGATTCTTCCGCGCTTTTCTGTTTCGGGGATTCGCTGGACTCTATGAACTCCTGCTTCATACTTGAAGAATCCGAACGTATCTGATCCAGATATTTCAATTGCATTCTCGTCCACTTGCCCAACTTTGAAATTATTTCTTTGAGCAAATTTTATATACATTTTTAAGAGTTCCTCTCCCCAAAGCTTTGCTTCTTCTCCTCCAGCAGCTCCTTTTATTTCCATGATAACATTTCTATCATCAAGCGATTCTTCCTTAGCATCGTTATTTTTTAACAGATCCTGTTCTAAAGCTTTTTTTTGAGTTTTGAGTTCTTCTATTTCTCTTTTGGCAAGTTCGGAAATCGTTGGATCCGAAAGAAGTGTTTTTGCTTCTTCAATTTTTTTTGAGAGTTCTTCAATCTGTGATTTTCTATAGTCATCCATAATTAAAGTTAAAAATTAAAAGTGAAAGGTTAAAAGTTAAAGTTCAAAATCAAAAGTTAACAATGTAACAATTTAGCAATTTAGCGTGGTTATTCTAGGGACATCAGCATCTCCCGAAGCGTCTTGGGGCCAGTGTCTTTCTGCTTTTTCTCTTCCACTTTCTTTACTTTTTTAGATACGTATTCTTGAGCAACTTTTTGTTTTTGATTGAATTTTTGAATTCTTGACGCCGAATCTACAAATCTTTGCTCGCCTGTATAAAATGGGTGGCACTTATTGCAAAGCTCAATATGAATGCTTTCTTTGGTTGATCCCACAGTAAATCTATTGCCGCAGGCGCATACAACCTGTGCATTTTCAAAATATTGCGGATGGACTGCTGTTTTCATATTAAGTAATTATACAAAAAATTGCTAAATTGTTCAATTGCTAAATTGTTTTAAGTTTTGGAGATGATTTCGATAATATCTTTAAGTGATAAATTTTCCTGTTCTCGTTTTTCCATATCTTTTAGGGCAATATTATTTCCGTCGATAATTATAGAATAGGGAATAGATTTTTTATCGGCGTATTTAAGCTGTTTTTCAAGTTTATCTCCATCATTTAGATACAATTCACAGCTTATGTTTTCGTCTTTTAATTTTTTGTAGATCTCAAGAGACTTATCTTTATTGTCTAGAATCGTAACCAAAGCTTTTGAAGAAGATTCTTGTGGAGGAATAAGATTGTTTTCTTCGAGAACTTCAATTGTTCTATCAAATCCCAGCCCGAATCCGACAGCCGGAATATCTTTTCCTAAGAATTGCCCAATTAATTTATCAAAGCGTCCTCCCGAACATAAGGATCCGGAACTTCCTTTGACAACTGTTTCAAAAATCATTCCGGTGTAGTAATCAAGACCTCGTGCAAGCGTTGGTTCATAAATAATTTTATTCATAGTCCCACCCATTTGTTTAAGTGTAGATAAAATTTTTTTAACTTTTTCTGTTTGAGGTTTTTTCGCAAGATCCGATAATGCTTTCTTTGCAACTCCTTCTGCCATTCCTTTGTCAATCATTTCCGAAAGAACTTCACTTTCTCCGATTTTCTCAAGCTTATCGATTGCCGTAACATATCTTTTATCCAAATTTTTAAAATTCTCCCGATCATTAATCTTAATAGTTACCGAAAGACCTAAGGTTTTATAAATATCAAGGACAAGTTTTAAAATTTCCGCATCTGCTAGGGGAGAGAATGATCCGATAATATCCGCGTCGCATTGAATGAACTGCCGGTATCGTCCTTTCTGAGGATTTTCTCCCCTCCACACATTTTGGATTTGGTAGCGCTTAAAAGGAAAAACTAATTCGTTTTGATATTGAGTTATTGCACGGCAGAGAGGGACCGTCTGATCATATCTTAAAGCTACTTTGTCTTTGCCTTTTGTCTCAAATTCATAAATCAGTTTTTCTTCTTCTCCGTATTTGCCTTTGAGTAATTCCGCATATTCCAAAGCCGGAGTCTCAAGCGGTTCAAAGCCATAAGACTCAAACACCGATCTTAATTTTTCGATCAGCCATTGTCTTTTCTTTGCTTCGCTTGGCAAAAAGTCCCTAAAACCTTTTAGGGTTCTGGGTTTTATCTGATTCATTACTGTATTATATCTCAATTAGCTCTTTTGGGGAATGGGGAGGGGTAGTTTTTATTCTTGCGCGGATTCTCTTTTTTGTCTTGCCAAATTTTCAAAATAAGTATTGCGAAGCATAATTGGGCTTAATTCAGGAACTCCAATATGAGCTCTATATTTTTTTAAAATAAACCAAAGTCCCTGACGGGTAATTTGTTCATTATGTCTTTCACCTGGAAATAAGGGTTGATCTGGATCGACGTCTCTTTCGTTAAGGTATTTGCCAATCACTTCTTGCGCTGTTTTATCGACTTGCTTCGTATCATATTCATCTTCTTTTTCATCATAGAATCTAATTCCCATTTGACCGTCTCTTTGGACAACATCGCATCGATCCAGATCAACAATTTTTTCAACAAAGACACCAGTTTGTACAGCAATCAAAATAAAAGCAGCGTCCCTTAGACTATTTTGCTTCTTTGCTTCTTTAAGTAAAGCATCTATCTGTTCTTTTTTTAGGCTTTTGGTTGACCTTCTGATATAGCTTTCCCGCCAGTTTGGCATAGGTGGGCTTAATACATCTTTTTGTACTAATTCATTGTCTATCCCCCAGCATAAAAAACCAGCAAGGCTTGCACGCCTTCTAGCACGTGTTGGGGGAGAATCACCTCTTTCTTTTAATTCCTCAAACCAAGCACTGATATTGTCAGGTTTAAGTTCTTTAATTGAAGAAATCGCGCGATTTTGACAAAAAGAAAAAAAGAGCGAGAGATTACCTGTATAAGCATTAAGTGTATTGTATGTCCTTGCACGCTGGGAAAATTCTTCGGAGCCGACATATCTCCTAAGTACTTGTCCTATTTTGTTTTGTTGGTTTTCAATTGGTCTTTCTATCTCTGGTATCATGCCGCAGATTTTATAAGAAAAGTATTGATTTGTCAATCTTATTTGATTAAATTTCAATAAGATGTTTTGGGGAATGGGTGAGAAGACGAGGTCCGTTTTCTTCAAGAACAATAATGTCCTCAATTCTTACTCCGCCGAAACCGGGAATATAGATTCCCGGTTCAATTGAAAAAACCATGCCTTCTTTTAAAATGTCTTTTGATTTTGGGGAAAGTCTTGGAGGTTCATGAACTTCAATTCCTATTCCATGACCTAAGGAGTGAGGGATGGCGGGAAAACCTTGATCGATAATATATTTGCGGGCAACGGCGTCGACATCAGTTGCTTTTATTCCGCGTGAGTTTACCTCGGAGGAGTTCCTTCGACTTTGCTCAGGACCACCTCCGAGGTGGAAGAGTTTTTCAATTGCTTTTTGTTGCGCGGTTAAAACAGTGTTATAGATTTTTTTAAATTTATTATCTGCCTTTCCGAAAAAAACAGTCCGGGTCATATCGGAGCAGTAATTATCTACTTTTACGCCAAAATCGAAAAGTACGGGGTTATGGGTTATGAGTTCATTGTTCGTTGGTTGATGATGAGGAATCGAAGAGTTTGTGCCAAAAGCAACAATCGGCGGGAAAGAAATATTCGCACCATTTCTCTTTATAAAAAATTCAAGTTCAAAGGCAATTTGTTTTTCGGTGATTCCAAGCTTGAGTTTTTTCAAAATAAAATCAAAAGCCTCATCGCCGATTTTACAGGCCTTTTTTATTTTTTTAATTTCATTTTCATCTTTTACAACTCTTAGGTCCCTAAGATCTTTTATGGAGATTAATTTAAAATATTTCTTAAATTTTTTGCTTTCCGATAAGCTGATGTCATTTTCTTCAATTCCAAGTTTTTTAATTTTCTTTGCTAAATTTTCAAAAACTTTCTCAATAGTATTTTTCGAAGAGGTTTCAATCAATTCATACTTCGGCAGGCTCGGTAGAATATCTGTTACTGCCTCACTGTACCTTCCATCGGTTAGAATATATCCTAAAACCCCAGGGGTTTTATACGTCAACCCCTGGGGTTGAGCCGTGATTACCAAAAATGCTTCTCTTTCAAAATAAGAAAACCCGCAGTAACCTGTTAAGTAGACAATATTTGAAACCGAAGAAATTAAAATCGCATCCAGACCTTCTTTTAAAATATGTTTAAGTTTTAATGTTTTGTTAGTCATCAGTAAGCACTTGGCTTTTTTGGGGTAGGAGTTGAGGTTTGTATTGTCTTTCCGGGGGTTGGTGTCGGAGTGGGAGTTGGGGTTTGAATTTTTATTTTTGGATTCTTTGAGACATTTGGAAGAAGGATTATTTTCGAAGCATTAATCGTATTTGAGTCGGTCTTGCTTGGGAACCCGATAATAATGATATTTTCTCCTTCTGTAATTTTTGAGAATCCCGATCTTACGAGTTCTGATTTTTCTCTGTCAAATGATAAAGTCTTTGTAGAATTTTCAACTTCTATATTTATCCGTTTTCCATTTTCTAAAGCAACTTCTATAGAAAAATTCTTGCTATCTACTTGGGAAACAGCGCCATGAATAAAATCCGGAATTTGCAAGACTTCTACAAATCTTGCAAGAATTCTTCTCGACTGTTTATTGTATAAGCCTAAAGCTCCAATTTTTTGCCCTTTTTCTATGTCGGATATTCCAAAAGATTTTGAATCGGACTTAAATTTTGTAAACTCATCAACATCCACAAATCGTGTGTTTCCACTCATATCGCTTAATGTTATCTGTGTGTTTGAAACATCTGTTACTTTTCCAATTACACCTCTTTTCTCAACCAGCTTAAGCTGTGCAACTCGGGAAGCAATTTTATTTGTAAGCGCGTTTATCTGCTGTTGAGTCAAGCTTTCTGTTGGAGTAGGACTCCGGGCAGCATACGAGTTGGGTATTGAAATATAAAGATATATTGAAAAACAAGATATTAAGATACTGGATATTAAGATATTAAGAATCTTTTTCATATTTTTAAAACTCCTCGGTTGAAAAGGTAACCGTTCTTGTTACCCTTGTTTCTTCTCCGTTTGGAGAAATAGCAGTAATTTCAATATTATTTTGCCCATTATCTATATTTATGGTTGTAGAAAAATCCCCTGTTCCCGCCGGCTTTACAACGTCCTCATCAACGGGGGATAGTACAACAATAGTAGCGTCTTTTCGGGTTGTGCCCGATACTGTAACAACTTTTTTCCCAACGACTTTTTCATCCTCGGGATCTTTAATTGTTAAAAAAATAGAGGGCTTTGGCGTAGGACTGGGAGAGAGTATTTTAATCGTTTTAATTTTTGAAGCAGGGATTGTCTTAGTTGCCTGATACAGATAAAAGGCAACGCCTGTTACCAAGATTCCCAAAACTACGGCAATAAAAGAGAGAACTACTTTTTCTTTACTCATTTTAGATAAAAAGAATGATAAGATAAAAAAATCCTCTTGTCAAGAAAAATGGTTTTGTGATAGGATGATGTTTGTGGACGTTACTATATTAGACAAGCAGTCCCTAAGAATAAGAGGTAAAAATTCAAGCTTTGTAATCGACCCGGGAGTCGAAATTTCAAAAGTGGCCGCAGATGCAGTTCTCCTCTTGAAAGATTCAAAAAACGACCAGGGTATTTTGAGGGTGACGGATTATAGAGTAATAATTAAAGGTGCAGGGGAATATGAAGTCGCAGGAGTGAGAATTTTAGTAACTAAATCGGACGAAAATTTTCTATACTCATTAAACGTAGATAATGTAGGTGTTCTGACTGCACGTACAAGCGGCCTTTCTAAAACTCAGGAAGCCGGAGATTACAATATTTTAATTTTGAATGTTGACTGCGAATTTAAAGAGACTATGGTAACAGGATTTTCGCCTAGTGCAGTTTTATTGTACGGAGAAAAATCCGAAGGGGCATTAAAGATGCTTGGCAAAAAAGCCAGTAAGTCGCAAAAGTTTTCTATGTCGGCAGACAAACTGCCCGCGGAGATGCAGGTAATAATATTGAGTTAAAATTCTAAATTCTAAGCACTATTTTGGCTTTAGGATTTAATTAAATTATGGCAGGAATTAAGGTTCCCCCACATAATGAGGAAGCAGAACAAAGTGTCTTAGGCGCGATGCTTATAGATAAAGATGCTGTAAGTATTGTTTCCGAATTAGTAAAACCGTCGGATTTTTATAACGATATCAACGGAATAATTTATTCCGCCATGCTTTCTTTATACGAGGAAAGAAAGCCAGTCGACATATTGACTCTCACCACTCAGCTTAAAAAAAATAAAATTAAAGATAAAGTGGATACTTCTTATCTAACTTCTCTTCTTGATGTTGTTCCGACTGCAGCGAACGCACAGCATTATGCCCAAATAATAAAAGAAAACTCAACAAAAAGATCAATGATAATGCTGGGAGGGCAGATAACCGAAATGGGTTTTATGGAAGATAAGGATGTTTCGGAACTTCTGGATAAAGCAGAATCTTTTATTTTTTCTATTTCCCAGGGGCACGGAATGAGAGGTTTTTTACCTCTTAAAGAAATGCTTGCAGAAAGTTTTGACAGAATTGATGAGCTTCACAAAAAAGGAGCAGGACTTAGGGGAGTTAAGACGGGCTTCGTAGATTTGGATACCACTCTTTCGGGAATGCAAGCATCCAATTTACTTATTTTGGCAGCGCGTCCGGGGCAGGGAAAAACAGCAATGATAGTAAATATTTCTCAGTATGTTGCGGTTGTAGAAAAAATCCCGGTTGGAATATTTTCCTTGGAAATGAGTCAGGAAGAGATGGTCGACAGACTTTTAGTAGGACAGGCAGATGTTGATGCATGGAGGCTTAAAACCGGAAAATTATCGGAGCCGGATTTTGCAAAATTATCAGAAGCAATGGGGCTTTTGGCAGAAGCACCGATCTTCATAGACGATACTCCCGGAATTTCCGTTGCAGAAATAAGGACCAGAGCGAGAAGGCTTCAGCTCGAGCATCAGATAGGCTTGTTAATAGTAGATTATCTTCAGCTGGTTGATCCGGGAAAACATTATGATAATAGAGTTCAGGAGGTTTCTATTGTTTCGCAGTCTTTAAAAAATTTGGCCCGAGAACTTAAGATTCCGGTTGTTGCAGTTTCTCAGTTATCTCGTGCGGTTGAGCATAGAGGAGAGAAAAAACCACAATTAGCAGATTTACGGGAAAGCGGAGCAATAGAACAGGATGCAGATGTTGTTATGTTTTTATATAGAACAGAGGAGATTTTGGGTAATGTAATTCCGACTAAACTTTTAATTGCAAAACATAGAAACGGGCCAATGGGAGAGATAGATCTGCTTTTTAGAGGAGATAGAATAAGATTTTATAATGTGGAGAAAAAAAGGGAGGAATAACTTGCTGAGGTCGGGACGAAAATTTTATATAATAGATAAAAATTGATAAAAATGGTCAATGGTAAATTGTAAATTGTTAAATGTTAGAATGGGGGTGATTAATTTATGGATCCAGTAAATCCAGGAATGCCGGGAGGGGGAATGCCGCCGCCACCGCCATCAATGGGAGGACCAATGGGCGGGCCTGTCTCGCCGGGTCAAGGCGGGCCGGTGGATGATCCTCACGACAAAATAATGGAAGCATTAAATAGGATTGAGGATAAGCTTGCACAAATCGCGGCAAAACTAGGAGCTTAGGAAAAAGGAGTTAGGTATCAAAGCTTTTTAGGTAGCGAAGATCTTTCGCGTGTCAGATGAGATGTATGTGCTAAAATCCTAGGGTGTCAATACAAATCCACCCTTGGGGTGTCTACTGCAAAATGTCGTCGGAATTTTGTAGAGTTAGAAATAGAGCTACTGTAGATTTAAACATCCTACGACAATTGTGTATCGGCGTATGCCAAAGAAGTATCAATGGACTCCGCAATCTCCAAAAGCCTCTGCCTTTGTTCATCATAAGTTAGATTATAAAACGAAGATAATCCACTAAGCTCTTTGGCTCTAGCATGCCCTACGTATATTGTCAGTTTTTCTACATCTTGGTCGGTATTTCTTGCATACATCAGATATCGGGCTTCAGCTGCAACCTGAACATAAGGCGCTACATGGATATTTTTAGGGTCAATTCTTCTAAATGCATTATTGCGGGCAGCTGTCAATAAATGATGCAACTCAACATTTCTTTTCCCCATATCACTGATATTTTTAATTGCAATACTCAATTCTGAAAGCTCAAACCGTTCTCTTTCACGTTCTCTATATAGATACTCTCCGATATAGCGATATTTATTCAGTTTCTGCTCGTTTCCAAGTAACATCTTTGTAAATCTTGGTTGTAAATTTGTCAGCATCAAACGCGTCCTACTTGGATTCTCTCTTCCAAGTTTATCTCTTTGTACCGCGTTTACCATTTCGTGCGCTATATATAATTTATCCTGAAGTTGTGCCCTGTCACACCCTTCACGTACTAAAATTTCTATTACTCGCTCTTCTAATTCACTAAGAGGAACTCTTGTTTCGGGAGGGTTTTGAAGTTCCTTCGAAACATCACGCAGCACTCTGTGAACAGTTAGAATAGATAGTGTTTCGATGCCCTCTTTTTTATCGTAATTCTCAGCAATATGATCTGTATAACGTATTGCTGTTTCAACATCGGGAAGTCTAGACCATCGGGCTTTGGCAACCTTAGCCCGGTCAAATCCCAATTGGTAAGTAGTGGCAGATTCGGGAAGTTCGAGCTCAATACCTGTTTCACGAAACGAACCGATGAATAATTCCCCTTTTGGGTTATAACGGATACGAAAGTCGCCTAGATTTGGCAATTGGCGCGTCTCAAAATCTGCAATACTATTCTCGGGAATAACAATAACTCTTTCACGGGCAATTTGACCCGGAATATCTCTGTGCGTTCGTAATACAACCGCGCTCTCAATGGCATTGGGAATTCTACGCTCAATCATATTTCAATTATACACTTAGAGTGTATACATCCACAAACGTCTAAGTTCTAAATGGAATCCGAACACCTGTTGAGATAGAATACAGGGTTATGGGAAACCATCATACAAAATTAACTGCTCAAG
>MFNM01000017.1 GCA_001782085.1 Candidatus Levybacteria bacterium RIFCSPHIGHO2_01_FULL_37_33 | reverse complement strand
GTTTTATCTCCCAGGCAAGTAATGCTCCAGATTGGGGAAGCTGCGAATCAGGGGAGACCTCAGATATATTCTGGGACCTAAATCAAGGAGCTTTATACCCAGACAATTCGACTGTTGATCTTTTGATAGGAGGTACCTCAACAGCAGCAGCAAGGTTTGCAGTTCTAAACATAAACTCTGGTACTCCTGTTGCATCGGTCTCAGCTCAGGACGGATCAAATAAGGCTTTGTCCCTTTGGGGAGACGGATCAATACAATCAGCAAGAAATAACACTTTAACTATTGGAGGAGATAAAACAGGGAATATTGTTTTAACACCCAATAATGGAACAGGGGGACTCGTAACTGTAAACAGCAATCTCAATCTCTCAACAGGAAATGCGTACCAGATTGCAGGCTTGTCAGTCCTAAGCGGATTAACCCTTGGAAATGGAGTTACTCAGTCATCTCTTACCAAAGTCGGAACCATCTCTACCGGTACATGGATAGCAGCTGTAATCGGATCTCAATATGGGGGTACAGGAGCAGATCTTAGCACATCCGCACAAGGAACCGTCCCTTATTTTTCGGCAACCGGTGTAATGAGCGCACTTGCGGTTGGAACATCTGGACAATGTCTAACAACGACCGGTGCGGCAGCCAATCCTTCATGGTTAACCTGTGCTCTGGGTAATTCAACCAATTGGTGGACAGCAAATACCTCACAGGGAACTCTTTACCCAATAAATTCAACGCTCGATCTCTTACTAGGAGGTACTGCAACAACATCAGCAAAGATAGGATTCTTAAACATAGCAGGAAGTCTTACCCCAACTGCATCTATTTCTGCGGCAGGAGCGGCAATCGGTTCAAGAACAGGCCTCGTCTTAGGAGCAGACGCTACAATCCAATCACTTCAAAAACAAAATCTTACTTTGGGAGGGAATACCACGGGAGGAATTAACTTTACACCCGGAAATATCCAGACAGCCTTCTTAAGCAGTATTGGGAGAATAGGAATGGGTACGGTAACCAATCCAATAGGGCTTCTGGATATCTCAGGGAATGCGGGGAATAACGCAACTCTGATGGTAAATAATTCCACAGCAAGCGGTGATATCTTCACAGCCTCATCCTCAGGAGTGACCAAATTTGTCATCGACAATGCTGGAAAAGTGGGGATCGGCACAAGAACGCCCAGGGGGCTTTTGGATATTGCAGGCAATATTACTTTTGATAATCAAACTAGCTTATCTGGGCAAACAGGGAGTCCGGTTAATTTCTCACATACCACAGGAACAGGCGGCAACCGTATGCTTATAGTAGCTGTGACGACTGATGTATCTATACGTACAGTTTCCTCAATCACTTATAACGGAGTAAGTCTTGCCCCAATTCCCGGCTGTCAATATACAAGTTACACTAATTTGGAAATGTGGTATTTGGCAAATCCAAGCTCGGGATCAAACACAGTGTCAATAACTTTAAATGGGAGTGGTACCTGGATTGCATCGGCAGTAAGTTACAGCGGGGTTGCCCAAACCGACCCTTTCCGCGCCAGTTGCCAGACAGAATCAGGATCTTCAGGTACTGATGCAACCCTGGATGTCACAAGTCAGTACGGAGATAAAACCATAGATTTGATTAACTATCCAGCATTTAGTCCCACACTTGCTGCGGGATCCGGACAGACCGACCGCTGGAACGTAGCTTATGGGGGCGGTAATTACAGAGCGGCTTATTCAGATGAATCCGCTGCAGGTGCGACTACCAATATGGGCTGGGCTATAGGGGGGGCTTCCGGCAACTGGGACCACATAGGAGTTGCGATGAAACCGTTGGAAAATGTAACCCTGCTTGTAGGGTCAAACGCAGGCAATGATATTCTGGCCGCCTCATCTTCAGGAACCACCAAATTCAGAATAACCAACGGAGGAAATCTGGTTTCTGTGGCAGGAGCGCAATGGCTTCCTTTGACTAATTCATCAACTGCTCTTCAGATTGCAAATGCGGCAGGTACTGCATTTATGAACTTTGATACAACGGCATCAAGAATAGGTATGGGCACAGTAAGCTCTCCTAAAGGACTTTTGGATATCTCTGGAGATGCGGGGAATAATGCAACCTTAATGGTAAACAACAGTACGGCAAATGGGGATATATTCACCGCTTCGGCCTCGGGGACTACTAAGTTTAGGCTCACAAATGATGGATCGGCGCTTTTCCAGGGGAATACGCTTTTGGCAATCGGCAATGGCGGCTCGGGCACCGGAAGCAATGCTGTAGTTAATGCAATTGGAGACCAAGGAAGCAGGATTCCAAACGCAAGCTTTGAGTCTAATTATATCGGTGCCACGTTTGCTGACGGCTGGGTGACAGACGCAACGAGCAGTGCAACTACTACATTTACCCGGGATACATCGGTATTCGCTCATGGCGATGCCTCCGCGAAAGTAGTTATTAACAATGGGTCAGGCGCATTTTATTCAAGCTGTGTACCTATTTCTGTAGTAAGCGTTGTCTACTACCTATCTTACTATGCGCAAGCTACAGGTCCGATTCCGACAGTCAGAGGCTATCTTGACCAATATACAAGTAAAGCAGCTTGTCAGGCGGATACAGCGGGGTCTAGGACTGTATCGATTCCTATATCAACAACCATAACAACATCATGGGCAAAGTATGGTACCGCAGTGACTCTGACTGCCGGTAATTACTGGGGCCGAGTCCATTTCTTCATTGCCTGTAACGCAGGAGCAGGACCCTGTGCAAACTCAACTGTAAATATAGACGGTGTAATTCTCAGCAGTTACCAAACTAATGTGTACATTCCTGGGCTGGATTATGCGGAGAATTATCCTGCCGATCCTTCTCATGTTCCCGAAGCAGGGGATGTTGTATCTTTGACAAGCGCAAATGGAGTTGCGGTAGTTTCGCCTTCGGAAAAATATATGGATCAGGGAACTATTGGCGTAGTCTCCACAGAGCCGGGTTACGTTCTTGACGATGGTCAAATGCCTGAACCCAAAGTTCCCGTTGCTCTTGCGGGACGCGTTCCGGTTAAAGTCTCAAGCAAGAACGGGGAGATTCATATAGGTGATTATCTTGCCTCATCGGATATTCCTGGAGTCGCCGTGCGGGCGATAACAGCAGGGCCGGTCATTGGTAAGGCGATGGAGAATTATACCGATCCTGACCCGGCAAAAATTGGAAAGGTTATGATGTTTATTAAAAACACTTACATTCCCTTCGCTCCTATTTCTATCGCAATGGATGGAAATCTTAGTTTGTTTAGTTCTCCGGTAAGTTCGGAGGCGGCGGCGCTGGCGCTTGGGTTGCCTGGGGTGCCGGCGGAACCGGGGTTCCCGACAGGGGCGAATAACGATCCCGTATCGTCAGCTTCATCGTCTGGGAGTTTTGATTTGGCGAGTGATGCGAATTTTGTAGATCTTAAAAATAAAGTGGCGAGCGTTGAAAGGCAGATTGAGGATTTGAGAGGTGCAATAGTAAACAGTTCGACGCAGTCCGCATTCCTTGCTTCAATCAATAGTCAGCCCGCGGTCTTGGGAGCTTCCACGTCGGCGGATTTTGTTTCAAATCTTCAAAACCTTGATATACAATCGGCTACGATTTCAGGGGATCTGATGGTTTTGGGAAGAACAACTTTGGCGGATTTGGGCGTAACAGGAAATATTGCCGCGGGGCTTTTGTCCGTCCACGGTTTGGATTCGGATCTTAATAATGGCTCAGGAGGAGCTTCTATTAATAGTATAGGCGATCTTAACTTACAGAACAACGGACTTGGAGGAATTAACATACTTGCCGGTAAAGTCCTGATAGATAAAGACGGGAATATAAAAACAGAAGGAACAATTACGGCCAAAAAAATTGAGGCAAATAACTTTACAGTATTAGGCCAAGACAGTATTGGAAGCGGCACAATTCCTGCCGGAACAACGTCTATCGAAATCTCAACACCGGTTGCGTCCGAGAGCTCGAAGATATTCCTTACTTCAACTTCACTTACGACTTTACAGCTTACTGTTGTAAAGAAATCAGATGGCAAATTCAAAGTGGGAATCCCCGTGCCAACCACTTCTCCAATTTCTTTTGACTGGTGGATAGTGGGGAACAGAAACAATTAAACTATATGAGTTTTAACAAAGTAAAGTTCTTATTAACTTATCGCTATTCTGAAATTATTCATGATTTAACTGTCGAATTTACAAAGTCTTTTCTTTTAGGTCGCTTAAGCGTCTTAAGTAACTTAAGCAACTTAGGTGGGAGAGCTGATTATCGTCAGGCTGATCAGATGAATCAAGCTGCAAGGTCAGGAAAACAAAATATAGCTGAAGGAGTAGGTCAAAGCGCCACCTCAAAAAAAGGAGAAATCAAGCTCCTCGGAGTAGCCCTCGCTTCTTTTGAAGAACTTTTGACTGACTTTGAAGACTTCTTAAGACAAAACGGTTTTGCAATTTATCACAAAACCGATTCTCGAGTGACAGCTTTCCGCAAAACCGCCTTTCGTTTAAGTCACTTAAGTAACTTAAGTTCCTTAGGTAACTTAGTGGAGAAGCCGGTTCTTCCGGATAATCCGCAGGACGCTGCAAACTTTCTCCTTACCCTTTGCCATCAGGAAACCTATCTTTTGGATAAGCAGATAAAAGCAATGGAGAAAAAATTTATCAAAGAAGGTGGTTTTTCGGAGAATCTTCTAAGAAGAAGACTTAAATATAAAGCAGGATAGCGAAATTAGAAATTTAAAGTTGGTTATTTAAATTGAACCTGAAGTGAAAGATTAAGAACTTCTGCTAATCTTTTAAGTAGTGAAAGTGATGGCACGGTTTTAGCATTTTCTACACGAGAGATAACTGATTGCCTTGTTTTTAGTTTACTTGCCAGCTGTTTTTGAGTCAATCCTTTATCAAGCCTTGCTTTAATTAAAGCTCTGGCAATTTGATATTCAAGCTCTGTTTCCCTAAGAGCTTTCCTAAAGGCGGGGTCTTTGAGTAATATTTTTTTATGAGTTTCCCAGTCCATACTAGATTTATTTTATCACAATATTGTAATATTTCAAGTACTATTTTTGACGCATTTTATATTCCCTTAATCTTTTTTCTGCTATTTTTATTTCTTTAATTTCTGCTTTTTGTTTTTTCTTTTGAAATCCATGAATTAAAAGAAAGTTTTTTCCAATCATTGCTATATATAGAATTCTAATACCATTGCTCCCTAATATTCTCAATTCCCAGAGTTGTGTTCCTATAAGTTTCTTAGAATGAGGTAAACCCAATTTGGTACCGAATTCTTTTAATAAATCTAAAGCGTTAGATACTTTAGTTCTGGCTTTAAGTTCAAGCCCATTAATAAAATTAAAGACAGGAGAATCTCCTTTTTCAGTTTCATAATATATTATTTTCCATTTTTTATCCATAGATCTATTTTAGCAAAAATAAAATAAAGTTATATCTCCGGCAAAGATCCACCTGATAAACAGAAAAACTGGCAATCCTGTATCAGAAAACAGACAACCGAGAACCGATAACCGAATTGGAGATATTAAGTTTGACTGGTGGATAGTGGATGAGAAGTAAAATTAACCTAATTTTCCCGTCTCTTAACTTAATTACAATACTACGCTATAGCGTATCAATGTAATCGATATATTTCTTAAATATTAATTGCTCTCCGCGTTCAATTTTGTCGATAGAAAGCAGAGTAACGAAGTCTGATATGTTTAAATAATGTGTTAAAAAATCTATCTCGTTTCGGCATGTAAATGCACTGACAAAAACGCTATCTTGAAGTCTTATACATCCTATCTGAAGCAATTTTTTTCTAAACGCATCACGGTTGCGTTTTTTATTTTCCGGGATATCAAAAACAATAAGCCTCCACTTTCCGTCTCGCTTTTTAGCTTTAAGTTTTATGTTCTCAAAATCATACTCAAGTAATCTCCCTTTTCCTTTTTCGGTAATTTCGATTAAGGTTTTTCCGCCCTTTTCTTTTAAAGAAATCATTTGCTGCTTTTGAAGCCGCTTTACAATTCTTCCTAAATCTGTTCTATTAACGTCTTTCCATATTTTAATAGCACCTACTAATGCCATGGGTAAGCTTGGTACCAGCGCTGCGCCAATAACAATTCCTCCGGCTGCAAATAGCTTCAGAACGTCAATTGTTCGAATTTTTCCCATATTCTATGTACTAACAACAATAACATAAAACCATCTTTAAGTGCAATACTACGCTATAGCGTAGTATTGTCCCAAATGACCCCTCAATACAGATTATCCAATAATGCAGATTATCCAATACAAGATGATACTTTACTTTACTTATTTTGTTTGATAAAATAACAACATCCTAAGACCGTAGGGTCCCGATTTAATCGGGATTAAACCAAAACCCAACGAAAGTCTCCTAAGGATAAATATACAGACCAAAAATTGCCGGGATTGCTAAATTGTTTCATTGTTAACTTAAAACAATCAAACAATAAAGCGAGCGAAGCGAGCAAGCAATATAACAATGAACAAAATATCTGCTAATCGTCAGAAGAAGGAAAAGATAGTTCAAAAGCTTACTGATAAAATTCAGAAAGCCAATTCTTTGGTTTTTACGAACTATCAGGGGATGACTCATAAACAGCTTGAAGAACTTAAGAAACGTTTAAAGGAAGTAGATGCCGAGTTTTCAGTTACTAAAAATACACTGCTTAAGCTCGCGCTTAAGAGTTCAGAGTTCGGAGTTTTGAGTTCGGAGAAAGAGGATCCTGCTTTACAGAATCCAACCGCTACTCTTTTTGTTTATGATGATGTAATTGCCCCTCTTAAACAAATTGCCAAAACTTTGAAATTACTGGGCCTTCCCACTATTAAATTTGGCATTATAGACAACCAAGCGCTTACCGGAGAGCAGGTGCTAAGAATAGCTTCCTTACCTTCTCGTGAAGTATTAATTTCTCAACTTGCCCAAACCCTAAAGTCACCAATCTATAGATTTCACAGGGCACTCAGTTGGAATATGAATAAATTTGTAATGACACTTTCTGCTGTACAGCAGAACAAATCCTAATTCGGTTATCAGTTATCCGTTGTCAGTTGTCGGAATTTTGTTAATCAGTTTTCAGTTTATCAGACAGGGAGACAGACGACTGGCAGACAAGTATCTGAAAACAGAAAACTGGAGACAGATAACCGAATTCGAATGGGGGTGAGAAATATGGCAGATAAAAAATTATCAAAAGATGAATTAATAAAAGCAGTTGAGAAAATGTCGGTTTTGGAACTTTCGGATTTTGTAAAAGCTCTTGAGGAAAAGTTTGGAGTTTCTGCACAAGCAATGGTTGCTCAAGCACCGACAAACGGAGCCCAAGCCGCCTCCGCTGAAAGCTCCGGCGAGCCAAAGGAAGAACAGACAGTCTTTAATGTTGTAGTTGCAAGTTCGGGAGCAAATAAAATTGCGGTTATTAAAGCGTTGAGAGAGTTAGTTCCGACCTTGGGACTTAAAGAGGCAAAAGATTTAGTGGATGCCGCACCAAAAGAGGTAATCACCCAAGTCAACAAAAAAACAGCAGAAGAAGCTCGTGAAAAGCTCAGGGGAGCAGGAGCTACGGTAGAATTAAAATAAAGTTATCTTTCTCTTGTTCTTTTTCCGCAAAAAGAACTAAAACTCTTTACAAATAGTTTCTTCTCCTTTTCTACCGAGAAAAGAAGCAAAAACTCTCGCCTAGTCTCGTTTCATGCTTTCAAAATTAAACTCGCTCTTCGGGGGATTTCACCCCCTCCTTGACAAGTTTGCAAGGGATCCCCCGAATCATTCATTTAATTTTTCACGCATTCAACTGCGAATTGGCGAAAAAACAGTCTTTTGTTCCATTTTTGCCCTCTTGACAAAATTGTTCTACTTTGTTACTTTAGTTTTGGTTGTATATTACATAATTATAGTTTCAAAGCTATGGCAGATCAAACACTATCAATCAGTAATCTTCCAGACCTCCTAACCGTTAGAGAAGTTGCTCAAATCTTACGAGTGTCTCCTCTTACAATTAAAAGATGGGGAAAAAGAGGGAAACTTCCTGCAATAAGAATCAACTCTCGGGGCGACAGACGCTACAAAAAAGAAGCAGTCCTTTGGCTTTTGGGAATTCAGGAAAAGAGAGAAACCCTCTAAACTCCTTTTAGTCGTAATAACCAATACTCCCAATAAATACCAACACCACCCAAAAGGGGACCCAAAAGGGGACGGTCCTTAGAAGTATTGACATATCAATCCAGATATGCAATAGTTTTCTTATGCCCAGAGGTCCACGATTCATTTTTGAGAATGCCTTCTACCACGTCTTTAATAGAGG
>MFNM01000016.1 GCA_001782085.1 Candidatus Levybacteria bacterium RIFCSPHIGHO2_01_FULL_37_33 | reverse complement strand
CTTCTTAAGAAAGAAAATCTAAAAAAGATCAAAGATATTTCAAAAAGTTTAAATAATTCCGATACCATATATATAATAGGCCGCGGCGTGTCATATTCCTCAGCGCTTGAGGGATCACTTAAAATTAAAGAAGTAAGCTATAAATACTGCGAGGGACTTGCGGGCGGAGAGTTAAAACATGGCCCAATTGCGCTTATTCAGAAGGGAAGTCCATGCATCGTTTTTGCGCCAAATGATGAAACATACGAGTCAATAATTTCAAATGCAATAGAAGTAAAATCCCGGGGCGGAATGATAATCGGGGTATCTGCGAAAAATTCCAAAGCATTTGACGAGTGGATAAAAGCGGAGGATCTTTCAGACGGAACTTTTATAACACAAATTGTTCCCTTACAGCTTTTGTCTTATTATCTTGCAGTTGAGAGAGGGCTTGATCCGGATAAGCCGCGAAATTTAGCCAAAAGCGTTACCGTAAAGTAAATTTTGATCCTTTGAGCAATGGAGCTCCTACTATTGACTTAAATCCGTAATTGTTAACGCAGTATCGCATAGCGTTAAAGAGTAGCATAGAAGTTTAATAGTTTGAACTATTGAATCCTAAGTCAAAAGTTTTTTCTTTGCAATTTTTTTGCATAAAGCTCTTTTCCCAATCGTCGTTTCCTTTCGTAAGGTGGGCTTCCGTAGAGTTTTGGAGGTGAGAGTCTAAGTAAAATCTCTTCAATTTTATCAAACAAGACTTCTTTTTTTTGATCGGCAAGAAATTTTTGAGTAACCTTCTGATAACCACCATTTTGACTGTGTTTTAAAAAGTAAGAAACAGTCATGATGGTTGGTCGTGAGACTTTTAGTGTATGATCTATCTTGTCCCAAGTGTATCCTTTTGTCAGAAGTATGGCGATTGCCAGTCTTTTAATGAGCATAATTTTTTCGCTGGGGGAGAGAAGGTCTTCTATAAAAACTTTTACTTCTTCTTTGGTTTTTAAATCAGAAATCGTTTTTAAAAAAATCTCAAAAATATATGATTCTAATCTTTTGTCTAATACTCTTCTCGATACTTTACTCATTAATTTAATAGTTTGAACTATTGAACCAGCGTTGTCAAGGAGGGGAGTATAGCATTTAGTTGAAAAAGTCTATTTGGGGAAAAGTTTTAAACAGTTAAATTTCACCGAAAATCTTGAAGAAAGATTCACAAATCTTGCCAAAAGCGTCACGGTAAAATGATCTCAAAAGGTTTTATTTCGTACAAATACTCCAGCAAATTTATCTCCATATACTAACTTCCATTTTTTCTCTCTCGCAAGCTTTAAAAGCCTTTTATAAACAGGTTTTTCGGGCGACATCAAAACAACATTATACTTAGAATTATCTATATCCTTGAGGTTTTGCTCGTATCCGTAATAATCGGCAAAAGAGCTATATCCTTTTTTGTCTCTCCAAAAAGACATGCGACCGTCGATACTTGGTTTTATTTGAGGATAATTCCATATTATCCACCCGCCCCAATTATACAAAGTCAAAAGATTTTTGTCTAATTTATTTTTTATAATATACTCAACCGATCTCCTCGAGCATTTTGCAAATTCCCTGCAGTAAACATCCCAAGACATATCTTTATACTGTGAGATAGGAATTTTTATAAAAAAAATTATTAAAAGATAAAGAGCAAAAAAAACAATAGATGAATATAATGTGGCGGTTTTTGAATTAGGCTTTAAAAAAACAGCCAAAGACGAAAGTATGGGAAAAGTCATATAATACATTGGCCAGCTGTATCTTCTTGCCCAAAATGACATACAAAAAAAAATAATAACAAGACCTATAAATTGAATTACATCTCTGTATTTGTTATTTAAAAATAAAAAAATTAACCCCAAAGATAGCAAGATCGCCATTACAATATTTTTCCACCACAACTCACTTAACTGCTCAACATAGAGCCATTCCATAACATATTTTTGTGATGGATTACCAAAGTGATTGAATGCCTCTTGATAAACGCCTACTGCGAAAGGATTAAAAAGAGTTGCTAAAATTGCAGTTATAACTAATAGAGCTGATATTTTAAAACTGCTTATAAGAATTATTTTTGTTCTTTTATTCGAAAAATAAAAGTTTTTTATATTCTTAATAAATTCCCAAATACCAAGAATCACAATTCCTAATATAAATTCTCCGTGAAAATTAGCCCATAAAACAAATAGCCCAAAAATTAGAAGGAATTTTTTAAGTCTTGTATTCTCATATTTATTAAGAGTATAAAATAGTATACCTAAAAACATAATACTTAGAAGTTGTGCTCTAAATGAAACTTGGTTAACGGGGTATGTAAAAAAAAGAATAATAGGAAAAAGTATAATTTCTTCCCAAGCAGTTAATTTTACCGCTCTTGAAAAAAAGTAAAAAGATAAAGTTACAACTAATGCTCCTAGAAGTGTTAGTCCTAAAAATCCTAAATTGTTAAATACGGCATAGGTTAAAATATCGGTTGCCCAAGAATGGTTGATCCATTTATAATCTGCCATCATCGTAGAAAAGATATTGTCTCGCAAAATTTGGCCGTGTTTGAAAAAATATTCACCATATTTTAAGTGCCATCCCAAATCCGGATCGTACGGGCGGAATATCGAGGCAGTAAAAACTATTATGTATGGAATAATATTTTCGATTAATTTCTTCATTTTTATAGTCTGTGTTTGAGATTATACAATTGTACAAGACAGTATTCAACAAAATATTTGACTAAACAAATCTTAAGTGCTACAAATGAAGTATGAGGAGACTGTCTGTTTTTCTGTTTTTTGTTCTTGCAGTCATAGGATTGATATTTTTAAAATCCTATGTTTTAGCAATAACCTTTCCAGTTCCCCCAACTCCCCCAAAAGCTCCGGAAAGAATGATCATAAGATTTAGAGAATCGGCCTCATCTTTTTCCAGAGAGAGTTTACTGAAGACGCATAAAATCTCTATAAAAGAAAAAATAAAATTGCCCAATACTTTTGTACTTAGTGTTTCTGCTGAAAAAAAAGATAGTCTCATTAAGATTTTCTCCCAAAACAAACTTATAGATTATATTGAGCCGGATTTTATAGCCCAAAAAGTTGAAGTTCCCAATGACCCTTATTATTCTAATCAGTGGGGTCTTACAAAAATTCAGGCCGCTTCGGCTTTTGATGTTACTCACGGGTCCTCGAATATAAAAATTGCAGTCGCTGATACAGGAATAGACGATACTCATCCGGATCTTTCTGGAAAAGTTGCAGGAAGAGCAAATTTTACAACCGATGCGGATTTTGACGGTGACGGACACGGAACTCACGTTGCAGGAATTGCATCAAGTATTACCAATAATAGCATAGGGATAGTAGGAACAGGATATGAAAGCAGGCTTTTGTCGGTTAAAGTTTTAGATAACAACGGCTCGGGATATTATTCCTGGATTGCAAACGGTATTATTTGGGCAGCCGACAATGGAGCAAAAGTCATAAATTTGAGCTTGGGAGGAACCTCTTCTTCATTCACTCTACAAAATGCTGTGAATTATGCATGGAATAAAGGCGCAGTGGTAGTAGCGGCGGCCGGAAACAGAAACTCCACGAGTAGATTCTATCCTGCATATTATTCAAATTCCATGGCAACTGCGGCAACAGACCAAAACGATAAAAAAGCAAGCTTTTCAACCTACGGATCTTGGGTGGATGTGGCAGCTCCAGGCGTTGATATATTTTCAACATATAATAACGATGGGTACGTAACACTATCTGGAACGTCTATGGCTGCTCCTTTTGTTTCGGGGCTTGCAGGACTTATTTTTGGATTTCATCCCGATTGGAACAACATTCAAGTGCGTGACAAACTTCAGTCTTCATCAGATCAAATCCCAGGAACAGGATCTTACTGGACTTACGGAAGAATTAATGCGTGTAAAGCAGTAGATTGTATCTTGTTGCCAACACCAACCATAACACCAACTCCAACCCCTACCCCGATTCCTACTCCTTCTATAACTCCAAGTCCAACTCCCGAACCAACCCCGATTCCTACTCCAACCCCGACACCAACATCAAAACCCTGGTGGTGCAAGTATATTCCATCCCATTCTCTTTGCCAATAAGATTACCTCATTTGACAGGTCATATATAATAGTATGGGCAGGATATGAGAAATCTTCAGCTTTTAGTAATATTAGTATTAATTATATTTGCTGTTTCTCTTATTCAAGAAGAAGGTTTAGGCAGTAAGCAAATTCAGAAAAAAAATATTATGACTCCAATCCCAACTCCTACGCCGATTTCCATTCCTACTTCAATACCCTCTACTTCTACCCCCATACCTTCTTCTCAAATAAACATGTCGTCTTTTGTTTATCCCGGTTCAATAATTTTAAATCAATCGGGAGATGAAATGACTTTGCAAAGCACAGATGATCCGCAAGCAATCACCAACTGGTATAAAGAAAAAATTACAGGTATGGGAATGAACGCAAAATCTTTTGTACAGACTAACACAAACGGAAATGTTCTTAATAAATTAATTGGGGCGAAAGCAGGATTTAAAGTAAAAATACAGATTGAAAAAAACAGCTCGGGTAATATTACCGCAATTAAAGTTTCCTTAGGATAACTTTATAATATTAATTTAGCCCATGAAGATGGGGTATTGACAAGAAATTTTTAGTTTGGTATAGTCCGTTTACAAATGTTCTGCCCCGAAAAGGGGCTTTTTATTTTGGACAATATTAATATGGAAGAAGAAAAACAAACAGCACCGATTACAATTCCATCCTCCTCTTTTGATATAAAGAAGGTAAAGAACAAAATAAGTAATTTATTAAATATAGGAACCTCTGGCAGAAATTTTGGAAATAAAAATAATTCACGCTTCTTTCTTTTTTTTATCGCAATTGCTCTTTTGATTCTTTCTTTCTATCTTGGAAAATCGCTAAATCAAAATTCAATAAGCTATAAGGATGACAGACCTCTTCCGGCGGCAACAAAGGCAAGACAGGTTTTAAATAAAGAATTCGAGTTTCCCTTAAAAGATGGTAAAGGTAATGAGGTAAGTAGAATAAAGTACGGAATTGAATCTGCAGAACTTCAGGATTCAATCATCGTAAAAGGACAAAGAGCAAGAGCAGTCAAGGGGAGAACTTTTCTTATTTTAAATCTTAAAATTTCAAACAACTTTACTCAAGGAATCGAAATTAACAGCAGGGACTATGTAAGGCTTTCAATCAATAGTTCAAAAGAATTGATAGCGGCAGATATCCACAATGACCCTATTGCGGTCCAGGCAATATCCACCAAATTTACAAGACTTGGATTTCCAATAAACGATTCGGACAAAAACCTAATGCTGCGAATAGGAGAAATAAAAGGCAAAAAAGAAACGATAAATCTTAATTTTAAGTAATATAGTGCATTCTCAAAAAGATAAAGTTGCCATAATCGGTGAAATACAGAAAGCTCTTGATGACATAATATTTGGAAGCGTTGAGCTTTATGTCCAAAACCGCAAAGTCACTCAAATTACAGTTCGTCACATAAAAAAGACAAATGTAGAAATGGAAAAAACTCCCCGAGCTGATTCTCAAAGCGAAGTTAATTTAAAAATAGGTATTGACAAACAAAAAAGCGTTTAATATAGTTAGAAGTAACAATATAGGTTAAAGATATAAGCTGACCGCAAACGGAGGCTTTTCTAGACAATCCTAAAAAAGGTTTGGATAGAGGAGCCTCCGTTTTCGTTTCATAACGATTACGGAACTAGGAAGTGCAATCCGTCCCGCCGATTGGCGGGAAGAAGGAAATTTAAAAAAGAGAGGAGGTGAAACATAAATGAACGAAACAAAAAGAAAAATAGGAGTAGCAATTGCAACCGGAGCGCTTTTACTTAATGCATTTGTACCCCTGGCAATGGCAGATACCACAATCCAGATTTCCGGAAACGGTTCAAGCTCAAATAACACAGCTAATGTGGATGTGAACCAATCAACAACTGTTGTTCAAAATAACACGGCAAACGTTACCAATAACGTTGATGTTGATGCAGATACCGGAGACAATGACGCAGAGGACAACACAGGTGGAGATGTTTCTATTGAAACCGGTGATGCCGATGTAGATGTTAATGTTTCCAATACTCTCAATAGCAACAGTGCGAATGTTGATTGCTGCCAAAGCGGAGATACCGAAGTCTTAATTCAGGGAAACGGCACTCATTCTGATAATGATGCCAATCTGAATTTAACGACCAATACATTCGTTGGCCAGTTTAATGATGCAGACGTAGACAATGATGTCGACGTTGATGCAGACACCGGAGACAATGACGCAAAGGACAACACAGGCGGAGATGTTTCTATCGAAACCGGTGATGCCAGCGTGAAAGTTTCGGTTTCCACAACAGCAAATGCTAACTGGGCCAATGTTGGCTCAGATGGAAACGGCGGAGACCTAAGTCTTCGAATACTTGGCAACGGAAGCTGGAGCGTCAACACAATCAATCTAGATCTTGATAGCTCTGTAGTATTAGTCCAGGATAACTATGCAGACGTAGACAATGATGTCGACGTTGATGCAGACACTGGAGACAATGACGCAGAGGACAACACAGGTGGAGATGTTTCTATTGAAACCGGTGATGCCGATGTAGATGTTAATGTTGACAATATGGTCAACTTCAACTGGGCAGACGTTAATTGCGGATGCCTTTTTGACGACCTGTTGGCAAAAATCGATGGGAACGGCACAGATTCTGATAATGATATAAATGCAACTCTTTCTTTCAATGATAATGAAGAAGAAGACGGCTCATTTCAGGAGAATGATGCTGACATCGATAATGATCTAGCTGGTCATCACGGCGGTATTGATGCCGACACAGGCGGAAACGATAACGAAGACAATACTGCAGAAGGAGATGGTGACCCATCTATCGAAACCGGCGATGCCGATGTAGAGGTGGATGTAAACAACTCCGGTAATGTCAACGTGCTCGGTGACGCAGACTTTGAATTCCCGTCTTTCGACTTTGATATAGAGTTCTCTCTAAGTCTAAGCGAACTTCTCGGACTTCTCGGTTTGTTAGGCTAAATTTTTGATTGTAGGGATGTCCTGCTGGCACTTCGGCAGGACACCCTACAACAAGAAGCTTTCCGCCAAAGGCGGATCAGCCTAGGGCTGAAAAATTAATAAATAAATTAGAATACCAAAAAGAAATTAAAACAAAAATATGAAAGAAAAAGTTAAAAAATATTTATCGATATTATTAATAGTATTGCTGGTCCTTTTCCAGGGCAGTGCTGTTTTTGCCTTTGAGGTGCCTAGCGCGCCGACTGCGCCTTCTGCGCCAACAGCTCCCGAAGCACCTGAAACAACAATTGAGGCTCCAACCGCGCCCGAAGCGCCAACAGCTCCCGAAGCACCAACTGCTCCAACCTTGGAAGAGGCTTTGGCGCCTGACCCAACCCCTGCTCCGACAGAAGGAGAAACAAGCGGGGAGAATCAAAACGCTGATTCACAAAGCCAAGAAACAACGACACAGGATCAAGAACAAACAGGAATTAATAATTCCGGAAACGTCGGTGACACTTCCATAGATACTGGTGATGCAAACACAACAGGAGTAATAACAACTCTGGGAAATACAAATACTACTAACGATGCTGAGGGCGGAGGAGGCGACGGAAACAGCGTAAGCGTCGTAAATTCCGGAAACGGAACAAATTCCACTAACGACGGTTCGGTTTCTTTATCCGGAAACAACAACACATTCCAGGATAACAGCGCTGCAATCGGAAACAATCTTAACCAATCATCAACAAGCGGAGATAATGCTTCGGACAACAATGTAGGAAATACAACTATAAACACAGGCGATGCAAATACCACTGCCACTGTAATAACGGGAGTTAATACTAATGTTGATGGAATTATGGTGTCGCAGTTCAATATTGCCGACGACCATATGGGAGATATAATTCTGGATTTTGGAGCAGGTTGTATCTCAGGATGCGCTCAGGGAGGCTCAATTTTAGCACAAAACTCCGGCAACGGAACGGATTCAACAAACAATGCATCTGTAACAGACAACTCAACCAACAATACTTTTCAAACTAACGATGCGTCGATTGAAAGCAATTTGACACTTTCTTCCGATTCCGGAGATAACTCCGCAAGCGCCAACACAGGAGGGGATTCAACAATCGAAACAGGAGATGCAAATGTAGCTGCTAATTTACTGACATTTGCAAACAACAATCTGGCGGGAAATGTTGTCTTTGGAGTAGTGAATATATTCGGCGATTTGATAGGAGACATACTTTTTCCCGAGAGCGCCCTTTCCTGCTCGACCTGCGGCGGGAATGTAACTTTAGCAAACACTGGAAACGGCTCGGACTCGACAAACAACGCAACAGTAAACCAGACAAACTCCGATTCGACATTCCAGTATAACGATGCAAATATAGAAAACAACTTGCTTTTAGCAACGACCACCGGAGGAAATGAGGCATCCGGCAATACAAACGGGAACTCAACGATCGAAACCGGAGATACGCAGGTTATTGCTCAAGTCCTAAACGTTGCCAACATGAATTTAATTGGAGGAGACATATGGCTTGTTTTGGTTAACGAAGCAGGACAGTGGATAGGAAGAATTCTGGGAGCGCCCGACGGAGCAAATTACGCCGGATCGGCCGGCACAGAGTTCGTAATAGATGAAAATGGTGAGATAACAACAATAAATTCAGGAAACGGCTCGGGCTCAACAAATAATTCAACCATAAACCAATCCAACAATGATACCATTGTTCAGACGAACAATGCTAATATAGTAAATAATGTAAATCTTTCCGCAAATACCGGCGGAAATACTGCGAGCAACAATACCGGAGGAGACTCAAAAATTAAAACAGGCGATGCAAAAATAGTCGCGAATATAGTCAACTTTGTAAATAATAATATAATCGGAAACGGAAGGTTGTTTGTGACGGTCGTTAACGTATTTGGAAGCTGGTTTGGGGATTTTGTAACGCCGGGGACTCATAAAGAAAATAGCAATAATTCCGTAATCGGTGGTCCCCAAACAGTAAGCGTGCCAGAGTCAAGCAATAGTCAATCAAATAACAGTTCTTCTTCTGGGGGTGGCAGCAGTTCTAGCTCGTCTAATTCATCAAGCAACTCTGTGCCATTTGTAGGCGGAGTTATTGCCGGATTAACAGTAGACAGAAATATTCTTGCAATTTCCGCACAAAGTTTACAAAATTCTGATGATACTCAAACACCTGGAGTCAATAATGCTTTAAAAGACGGTAAAACCAATACAATAAATATAAATCTAGCATGGGCAGTTTTGGTATTGCCGATCTTAGGAGTCGGATTTATCTTAAGAAGAAAAGCGTTTTTATTTTTAGGGAGAATTATCAAATGATAAAGAAAATATTTGCGTCATCAGCTTTTTTGATAGTGGGACTATTTGTAGTAGTATCCGGTGTTTTCGCAGAAGAAATTTCTGTATCAAATAATGGTGCTGGTTCAAACAACAATGTTTCGATAAACAACAGTTCTTCCTCAACTGTTGAGCAAACAAATAATGCTGATATACAAAATAATGTAGATACGAGCGCAAATACGGGAGATAATTCCGTATCCTCAAACAACGCAGATGCAAACATCACTACAGGAAATATAGAAAGTTCCTCAACGGTTTCTAATGAAAACATAAATACAAATTTTGCAGAAGGTGAAGGATGCGGAGGATGTGCTTCGGATATCTTTATTGATATCGAGAATAACGGTTCGAGCTCAATTAATAGCGTTAATTTGGGAATTTCAAACAGTACCGATATTAATCAAACAAACTCAGCGCAAATTACCAATAATTCACAGACCCACGCAAATACCGGTAATAATCAGGCAAACAATAATAATGGGGATGTAACGATTATAACCGGAAATATTACTTCCCTAATTTCTATCTTAAATAAAAACATTAATTTAAATTTCGATCCGGAAGATAATAACAGCGATCCCATCGTAATTTCAATTAATGGTAACGGAAGCGGGTCAATTAATAGTATAGTTTTGTTTTTTGGCAACAGTCTTAATTATAGAAGTAATAATTTTGCAAATATACAAAATAATGCAATACAAAATTTAAATACAGGGGGCAACACAGCAAATAATAATGATGGAGCGATTCTTATTGCAACAGGGGATATTATAAGTGTTATCACAATAGGAAATGAGAATATTAATGGGTCTTTCTTTAATCCCCCTCCGAGCGAAATAATTCCTCCACCGGGAGGAGGCACCACGCCGCCAATTGGCGGAGAAGTTCCGCAGCCAGCCACTCAGCCATCTTCTACGAGCGGAGGAGGTAATGGCAGTTCTATAGGAAGTGCAGGACAAGTATTGGGCGCTGCGGTAGGAGCTGTTTTGCCGGCTACGGGAAATTATCTTTTGTTGCTGATGACGCTTCTTTGTATTATAATGTTTTTAGCGGGTGGGTTTTTGCGCTTTGGTTCAGATACATCTCCTCCCCTTGCGTATGCAGTCTAAAAGACTCAAACACTTAATCGGAAACGCCTTAATGGCGTTTTCTCTTTTATTGCTGGTTTTTATTTATTATCCGATTATATCTTTATATCTTTTTCCCAAAAAGATTGATAGCAAAGTTTTAACTAAGCCGTTTTATATAGAAATTCCTAAGATAAATGTTGCCTCACAAATTATTCCAAATGTAGATCCATTTAACGAAACAGAATATAGAAAATCTCTGGAGAATGGAATAGCTCACGCAAAAGATACTTCTCTTCCCGGAGAAAAAGGAACATCTTTTCTTTTTGCCCATTCATCGGATTTACCGTGGAGAATTACACGATACAATGTTGCGTTTTTTCGGCTTCCCGAACTTCAAAAAGGAGATATAATTATTATTTCAAAAGATAGGAAATTATATAAATATAAAGTAACTGATAAAAAAACAGTCTGGCCGAATGAAGTTAATTATCTTCTTGAGACTAAAAAAACACAACTAATTCTTCAGACCTGCGTTCCAATAGGTACTTCTTTCCAAAGACTTCTTGTCTTCGCCGAACCTATTTGACCGAGGTGTCAATAGGAATCCACCTCCCAGGTGGACTAGGTAGGACACCTCGGAGGGGACAAAAAGCCCCGCATTTCTGCAGGGCTTTTTAAAACAGCCTGAAATCCTATCTTATGGGCCTGGATCGGGCGGAACCGCTGTATTGGTATTTCCGGACACAGTTATATTGATCGTAGAATTTGTATTTCCCGTATCAACGCTGACATCTCCGCCGTTTGTCGTATTGTTGTTCGCGTCATTCAAGCCTGTATTTTGAATGACCACAACTCTGTTTATTACTATTGCCGTATTTCTCTGGTCAACGGTTAGTCTTCTTTCAACCTTTATCCTGCACCTGTTTCTTGAATCCCTACCGTTTCCTGAGATTGTGCAGGTTTGATCTGCAAAAGCAGCCGCAGGCAGCAATGAAGCTGCCATGAATGAGCCGGCTACCAAAGCGCCTGCAATTTTTTGTTTAATTGTCATTTTATTCACCTCCCCTCATTGTTATAATTCACAAGTAAATTCAGTTTCTCCGTCACAAGTATCCATTCCCGAACCACCTCTTATCCTATCTGTACCGATCCCTCCGGTCAGATTATCATTGCCTGATCCTCCACTTATATTGTCATTACCGTCGTTTCCCAAAACTGTGTCATTATCAGAACCGGCATCTATCTGATCATTCCCCAAACCTCCGTCTATCTGATCGTTACCCGACCCGCCATTTATAATGTCGTTTTGAGGTCCTCCATCGTGAATATCATTTCCCGATCCACCGTTTAGAATATCCTGGCCTGAACCTCCAACAAGACAATCATTTCCCCCGCCTCCGCTTAAAACATCGTTTCCCTCAAATCCAATAATTAAGTCGTTTTTTGAACCTCCTGTTAGAGCATCTGCTCCAGCAGTCCCAAACATAATATTTCCGTTGAAAGTTATGTTGTCGCAAGATGAGGGAAGATCAACAGAAATACCTATCTGAAGATCAAAAATAATTGTTTGATTTTGAAAATTGTTTCCTGCGGATTCATCAAAAGTGGCTTTAAAAGAGTAGTCTGTATTTGCGCCGTTATTTAATATTGATAGAAGTACTCCGTTGGGATCTGCTGAATCCGTAAAAAAGTTTTCAAGAGTATCTGAATAAAGAATATTAACTCCTTCTTTAATTTCAATATGCATTACCGATCTAAGATTCCCAGGGTCTGAAGTTAGGATTCCTCTTACCCCAACTGGTCGGGGCGTTGGAGCACCATTTGCAACATTTACATTTTTTGTGACGTTAAAACCGGGAGCAATATTTGAGTAGTTAAATAGGGGGTCGGTATCCCAATCAACAGTCAAATCGCCGATTGCATAAGCTTTTTGGGTGTCAAACAAACCAAAGCCGTTATTTTGTATAAGTAAAACTGCGACTACAATTAAAGATAATATTACTAAAATTCTTTTTTTCATGGTGTTTCAGCCGGACTACTGCTATTTTGCGGTTGCGATGTAGTCCTTAAAATAAAGTCAGTTGAGTTATTGTTCGAGTCAAATCCATTACCCTTAGATACGTCAGCACCAGAGCTCATGGATGTTGCATCAGAAGTAGATAGAGCTTTTCTTTCTAGACTTTCATCAGCATTATTAGGATTTGTGGAAAAGCTTGATCCTTCAACCAAAGGCGATGCATGAGTGCTACCCCAAGCGATAGCATCTACTATAGTTCCTGTGTTAACAGGTCCATTTCTAAGTGCAATGCTGTCGTTGGTGCTAATATTGTCGGTGGAACTAATATCTGCTAAAATTGAAGCTGAAAATCCATTCTCACTGTTGGCCCAAAGAAAATAACCATGAGCAGGAATTATATGAGAAGAATTAAAAACAAAAACATTATTGTCTGTGGTACTAGGTGTGGCCCTTTTTACTAATCTGTGACCGGCTAAGTTTTTAGGAGAACTTGTAGGATTATAAAGTTCTATAAAATCTTTTTTATTAGATTCTGTTCCCGAGCCTTTTATTTGCACTTCACTAATAACTATATGATCTGTTTGAGGAGGAAAGACCTCCGCTGCGGCAAAAGTGTTGTTTGTGCTTGTTGCTTGTGAAGAAAAAAGTGCAAAAGTTACCTTATATGAAGTAACTGCCAAAACAAAAATTCCTATTAAGATTAATAATTTTTTCTTCATGAACTGCTTGTCTCCATTTTTCTCATAACTTTTGCTTCGATATGTTTCTCGACTTGTTTTTCTATTTCCTTTTTCAAATTCCAAAGTTCCAAAACTATGAATACTGTTGTCGGGAAAATTATTAGCGGAAAAAACCCTTGCGGAGTTTTGAGGAAAATGATTAATCGTCCTATATATGACAGGAAAACAAGTTCTTTTCCTAAAATGTCATTTACTGCGACAGTTTTACTGTCAGACGCATTATTTGCATCTCCGCGTGTTACAAAGCTACTATCGTCTTTAACATCAACAATTCTATGCGTAACATTTACGTCACCGCTTTTGAATGCGACTATGTCTCCTTTTTGATAGGAAGCTTGCTTCTGAGTATAAACTATACTTCCAACCGGAATCGTCGGTTGCATACTTCCCGAGAGAACCACAAAAGACTGAATTCCTGCAAACGCATTGGTTTTAGAAGTAACAAGTGTAAACACAACAGCGGGCAGTAAAACAAAAACCGCAATAGTAAATACTACATGAATAATTTTCTTAATTATTTTCATAATTTACTAAAAACTTATAAAATAATTTCAACCCTAGCTGGTAGCGGAATCGGGCTCCGAGTGATGTCCTGTCCCACCACCAGCCTAAAATATTATGGTGCTACTTGAATACCATTGAATAAGCCGTCGAACGATAGATCTTTGCCCGCTGCGTCATTATCCGAATCTTCAGGTAGAGTAGCTGTCATCCTACAAATTAACTCATCTTGATCGGAATCTGTTGTTGCATTTGAAGCTACTTGATTTGCACCCACAGAGCCCAAAGCAACTGGTAGATCATCTAACCAATCTTGTACAGATTTTTCAGCAGTTGATGTGTCGGTACCATCACCTAAGCCATTATTGTCCGTATCACAAGTAAACATTACCATCAATTCGTCCACAAGAACTGAAGTATCAGATCCTTGTAAGTCATCTAAGTCTACTGTCAAGTCCATCGAAAAACTACCAGAGCTGTCATTTTTAAGCCAGAAATCCTTAGTTTCAACTTGCCCAGGAACCATATCTGTTACAGATACTCCTGCAACTGAATCAGCATAAGTATCTGGATTACCTGGTGGAACATCATTTGCGATTACAAGATCTGCATTTCCAGAACTAAACGTATTATCATTGCTTGTCGCTTGATCAGAAAACAATGCAAAAGCTGCGCCGCCCATAAGCACCAAAGCAGTAAGTATTGATACACTGCTTAAAAAAATTTTTTTTATTTATCATTTATTTCTCACCTCCCTTCCACAAAAAAAACCAGCAATTTCTAGCTGGTCTTTTAAGATATAAAAATAATAAAATAATTTCCGGGCAGATTATTCATATTGATAAATCTTCTCTGAACGGGCAGAACGCAGAGAACTTGTCGCGGGCAGATCGACAAAGTTGAAAATATTATAAACAAAGTCTATAGTGGACTGTCAATATACACAAACTATATAGTAAATAGATAAAAAAATGTCAATCTTATTTTTGTCTTGAATTTATGCGATTTTTCTAATATACCAAAAAAGAATGAAAACTATCCGACAGACTTATATTATAGAAGCACAGGCCATTGCAGCAAATTGTCCGTAGTGCTATAATTTTATAATATTTCTGCCCTTCGGCTTCGCTCAGGGCAAGCCCTCTGGTTTATGGAAGACGATGAGTTTTGCTTTTGGACTTGACATATGTCCCAAGATAGTAGTATATTGATATTATGAGAGGGATTTTAGGAGTTCTTTTTTCACTTATTTTAGTTTTTGTGCTTTCCGTAACTGTTTTTGCACAGAGTGAGAATGCAAATATTCCTGAGCGAAACGGCGATTATGCAGTTCCGGGACGCTCCGGCCTTAGGGTTCGTGTTTTCGTCCACGAGCCAAAAGAAAGACCAAGCTCTTCAGTTTCAGTTACTTGTGAAGATCCGCATGTAAATGACGTTATCGGAGCGACTGGTTGGAAGCTTCCAAGCGGAGACTGGAAATATAAGATAAACCCCTCTAGTGTTCCATCGTCTGTTGGCTCCGGAAATCTTACAACAATTACCTCAAACAGCTTCGGTAAATGGGTCAATGCTATTAGTTCTTTTTCAAAACCAACGCTCGTTCCTGATGGGACGACCACAAAAACAAGAAACGCACTTGATTTTGAAAATATTATTACATGGGGAAGGACGCAAGGATCAGCCCTTGGGGTAACTTATGTTTGGTACTACACAGCAACAAACCTGGTCGCTGATGTTGACACAATAATGAACAAGAAGTTTGCCTGGAGCTTAAGCTGTAGTTCTACTTCGTACAATGCTGAAAATATCTTAATTCATGAACTTGGACACTGGTTTGGTCTCAATGATGAATACGGGGCAAGTTATGTAGATAATACAATGTACGGGTACGGATCAAGGGCCGAGATTAAAAAGATAACTCCCGAACATGGAGATAAGGTCGGAATTAACCTCATCTACCCCTAGTTTATAGGTTTATTTTAAAGTCCGCTTCAACCTCGCAGGTCGCCGCACTTAGTCAAGTGCGCCGTTATCAAAATCTTCGTCAATGTCAGGTTCATTCGTCTTGAATAAAATAGAGGGCATGCTTGTTCTTAGTATTCCTAGTTTACCTCCATATCTATACCGCTGTGAAATAACCAAGGAATTGCTAAAAGGTTTAGTTCCGCCGCAATGAGCGCAAATGCCCATAGATGTTTCTCCAGCAGGTGTTTCAATTTTCCAATGATGCGTACAGTCTTGATCAGGTGCTTTAGATGTGGATACCCCCTCTTGTTGAACAATCTCATTATCGATACAGGCTTGATCTCTTTGTATCCCTGCGTTTATTTTGGATATTATATATGCAATATTATCGGGCATATCGTATCTTTTTTCTTTCATCTTAGGAATTATACTAATTAAATCTTAAGCAGTCAATCATAGCGGATTTGAACAAAGAACGGCAGGAGAGTATAATATATCTTTATGGCGCAAATTTTGGGGTTGATGCTCCTTTCTCTTTTTATAACATTCATTCTTCTTATTCCATTCATAGACTTTCTATATAAATTAAAAATAAGAAGACAAAAGCAAAAAACCGTCGATATTTTTGATAACCCCACTCCGCTTTTTGATAAATTCCACAGCTGGAAACAGGGAACACCTTTTGGCGGCGGAGTCTTGATTATAACTATAGTATCGATTCTCACTCTGTGGTCGTTGGGAATCTTGAATGTTGCGGTAAATTTATGGGAAGTTTTTGTGCTTTTATTTACATTTATATCTTTTGGTCTTTTGGGATTCTATGATGACTTAAAAAAGCTTGCCAACGGCAAAGGGTCTCCTTTTTTTGGTCTTAGATTCAGATATAAATTTTTAATCCAATGGATATTAGCTCTTATTATAGCAACCGTTTTATATACGCAATTAGGGTATACCTTTATCTTTATAAAAGGTTTTGGGCTTGCAAGCTTAGGTTTTCTCTTTATTCCTTTTGCGGCATTTGTCATTGTTTCTTTTGCAAATGCGTTTAACATAGCAGACGGCTTAGATGGACTTTCCTGCGGTCTTCTTTTAATTTGTCTTGGCGCCTTTTTAGTAATCTCCGGGAACCAACTAGATGAATCTCTTGGAGTTTTTATTGCTGTTCTTATGGGAAGCATAGCAGCATTTTTATACTTTAATATTTATAAGGCAAGAATTTGGTTAGGAGATGTTGGTTCTCTATCACTGGGAGCGGTTCTTGCCGTTATCGGACTTTTAACAGGAAAAATAATTGCCCTGGCTTTTATAGGAGGAGTGTTCGTAATAGAAATTGGATCCTCTTTAATACAAATTCTCAGCAAGAAATTTTTAGGAAGGAAAATACTTCCTGTTTCGCCGTTTCATCTCTATCTTCAGAAAATAGGGTGGGACGAGCCAAAGATTGTTATGAGGGCTTGGCTTTTGGGATTTTTCTTTGCAATCTTAGGTCTTTATATAGCCTTTATTAGATGACCCATCCCTGAAGATGAAAAGAATAGACATAGTTCTTCTTTTTTCTGTAATTTTCCTAACTCTATTTGGGCTCTTTATGATATACGATGCCTCGTCCTTTGTTGCCTTTAGGGATTTTTCGGATAAATACCATTATATAAAAGGCCAAATTTTTTGGGTTGTTTTAGGTTTTATGTCTCTTGCTTTTTTTTCTTATTTTGATTATCGTAAACTCTATAATTTATCGCTTCCAATACTTCTTTTTGGCTTAGTCCTTTTAATACTTGTATTCATTCCCGGAGTCGGAGTTTATCTTCTTGGAGCAAAAAGATGGATAAATACAGGTTTTTTCTTATTTCAGCCGGCAGAATTTATAAAGCTTGCTCTTGCAATTTATCTTGCCTCGTGGCTATCCGGCAAAGAGAAGGGAAGACTTGGGGCTTTTTTACTTCTCCTGGGACTTATCGTACTCCTTGTTATTTTACAACCGGACATGGGAACTGCAGTTGTTATTCTTTTAGAAGCTCTTATTGTCTATTTTCTATCCGGAGGAAACCTCTTATATTTTGCAGGAATTATTCCTGCAGTTTTAGCAATTGGATTTATCTTAATTAAAATATCTCCCTACCGTCTTAAGAGATTGGAATCTTTTTTTAACATCAATCAGTCAATTGAATCATCATCTTACCATGTAAAACAGATTTTAATTGCGCTTGGGTCGGGCGGTATTTTCGGGGTAGGTCTTGGAAATTCTTTACAAAAGTATTCATATCTTCCGGAAACAACTACAGATTCTATTTTTGCAATTATTGCAGAAGAGCTTGGATTTATCGGCTCAACTTTCATTATTATTATTTTTGCGGCAGTTATATGGAGAGGATTTCTTATTGCAACAAAGGCAAGAGATAATTTTGGAAAACTTTTGGCAGGAGGAATCACCGCATTTTTGGCTGTTCAAATAATTATTAATCTCTCTGCCCAGACGGTTCTCCTTCCTCTAACCGGCATTCCTCTTCCTTTTATATCTTACGGGGGATCCGCTCTTATCGTAGATCTCTGTTCGGTCGGAATTCTTCTTAATATTTCAAAGAAGTCTCTATGAGAATTATTATAGTTGGGGGGCACCTATCTCCTGCGCTGTCTGTTTTGGATTTGCTTCCAAAAGATTGGGAAATCTTATTTGTCGGCAAAAAATATGTATTTGAAGGGGAAAAATCATTATCCTTAGAATATAAAACAATAAGTGATCTTAAAATTCCGTTTGAAGAGATTTCAACAGGAAGGCTGCAGAGAAAATTTACAAAAAATACAATTCCTTCCCTTTTAAAATTGCCTTCCGGTTTTTTTAAAGCTCTAAGCATTCTTAGAAAGTTCAAGCCGGATATCATTTTGGGATTCGGAGGTTATCTACAAATTCCAATTGTCTTTGCATCTTTTTTTTTGAGAATCCCCGTTGTTTTACATGAGCAGACTTTAGAATCGGGCTTTGCCAATAAGATATGTTCACCTATGGCTAAAAAAATATGCATATCCTGGGAGTCTTCTGCCAGATTTTTCCCAAAAACAAAAACTATTTTAACGGGAAATCCTATAGGAAAAGAAATCATTCAGATTTCAAAGTTCATCCCGATTCAATCGGGACAGAGTTCAGAGTTGGATTTACCATTAATTTACGTGACGGGCGGAAGCTCCGGATCACACTTTTTAAACAGTTTAATCGAGAATTTAATTCCATACCTTTTAGTCAATTTTAAGGTTATTCATCAGACAGGAGACTCATTTGAACATAAAGATTTCCAAAGACTTAGTGAGCTGCGCAAGAAATTACCCAAAAAACTTAGAGATAGCTATTTGTTGTGCAAATTTATAAAACCGCACGATGTTGGAGAAGCTCTTAAACAATCAGAATTTGTAATATCAAGATCTGGAATAAATACAGTGACTGAGCTTATTTATGCAAAAAAATCGGCCATCTTAATTCCATTACCTTTTTCCCAAAATAACGAGCAGCTAAAAAATGCACGGTTTTTAGAAAAGCTCGGGCTGGCATTTATAATATTGCAAAAAGAAGCAACTCCGCAAGTTCTATTATCAAATATCCAATCTATGCATAAGTCAATTAATGAATTTAGAAAAAACTTAAAAAATTTTAAAGATTTAATAAGAGAAGACGCGGCAGATAAAATAATAGAAGTTGTAAAGCAATGCGTATTAAAAAATTAAAGAGAAAAAGTAGGTTTTTATTTATTAAGATTGTCGCACCGATCCTTATTTTATTAATTCTATCATCTCTTTTATTATATAAGCTTCCAACAGTCCCCTTTTTTAAGAAACCAATTATAAGCCCTTTAGCAAAAGGCGAACCGTCACAAGGATCAAATTTAGAAGCCTTGCTTAAGATAAAAAATATACCTTTTACATCCATAAGGCGTTTCTCAGATTATTATTCTGTAATGCTTGCCGATGGCGGAGAAGTTTTTATATCTTCTAAAAAAGATTTAACAATCCAAATCGACTCTTTACAACTCATGCTTTCGCGGCTTACAATAGAAGGGAAAAGAATAAAAAGCCTAGATTTTAGGTTTGATAAAATTATTATCAAGTTTTAATTTTATGAATGAAGGGAAAATAGTTGTTGGAATTGATGCCGGTACATCAAAAATCGCAACAATTATTGCAAGAGTAGACGAGACAGCGGTAAACGTGCTTGGAGTCTCCGAGGTAAAATCTTCGGGTATAAAAAGAGGACAAATAGTAGATATAGAAGAAGCTGTTAATTCCATTAATGTGTCTTTGGAGGGGGCTGAGAGAATGGCGGGATATTCTGCCGCTCACGTTGTTGTTTCGATTGGCGGAGCGCATATAGAATCGCTAAATTCAAAGGGAGTCGTTGCAGTCTCGGCACCGCAGGGAGAAATCTCGGAAAATGACCTTACAAGAGTAATAGATGCCGCAAAAGCAGTCTCTCTCCCTTCAAGCCGGGAAATAATTCATGTTCTTCCGAGAACTTATACCGTAGATGGGCAGGAAGGAATAAAAGATCCGATTGGCATGAGCGGGATAAGACTTGAGGTAGATACTCACATTGTTTCTGCGAACTCAACTGCGATCAGAAACTTAGAAAAAGCGCTTACAGAAGTAGGAGTAGATATAGACGGTGTTGTTTACAACGGTTATGCAAGCAGCCTTTCTGTTCTATCGGATACCGAAAAAGAATTGGGAGTTGTTTTGGTAGACATAGGGGCAGGTACGACAGACATTTCAATATACGTAGACGGTTCGGTTGCTTATTCTTCTGTTTTGGCAATCGGATCAAGGCATATAACTAACGATTTGGCTATTGGAATTAGAATTTCATTAGAAAGTGCCGAGAAAATAAAATTATTTCTTTCAAGTCCTCCAAGATCGGTAAGAGTAACAGAGGAGGGAGAGGAGCTGTGGCAAAAAACATCGGATGAAGTAGATCTTTCAACTCTCCATCTTCCCGAGGAGGTAAGTAAAGTTTCAAGAAAGACTTTAATAGATGGAATTATAAGACCAAGGCTCAACGAAATCTTTACATTCGTAGGGCTTGAGATTAAAAAAAGCGGTTTTGGAGGACAAACTCCATCAGGTCTTGTAATAACAGGCGGAGGGGCCCGAACAATCGGAGCGGTAGATAGCGGCAAAAGAACTTTGGCAATGCCTGTTAGACTCGGTTTGCCGACAAACATAAAAGGAATTATAGATGAAATCCAAGATCCTTCTTTTGCAACGGCAGTTGGTCTTTGTGTGTATGGTGCAACGCTTGAACCCTCCTCGGGCCTTCCTTTTGGAATATCGGCTCCTCGAATCCCTAATTTAAAAGTTAATAAAATTGTTTCCAAGGTAATAAATTTAATTAAATCATTTATTCCATAGCTGGTGTTGCAAAAAAGTCTTTTATTTGTTACCATGAGTTAATCGACCATGCTTATTAAACCTCAAACAACAAACTTTGCAAAAATAAGAGTAATGGGTATCGGCGGTGCTGGTAATAACGCTCTTTCTTCTATGATAAATCAAGGACAAATTCAGGGAGTTGATTTTATTGCAGTAAATACAGATGCACAGGCTTTACTTTTATCTCAATCTGCAACAAAAGTCCAAATAGGAGAAAATTTAACAAAAGGACTGGGTTCCGGAGGAGATCCGGAGATTGGAAAACAAGCAGTAGAGGAGTCAAAAGAGAAAATAAAAGATATTTTGGGTGGATCAGACATGGTATTTCTGGCAGCCGGAATGGGAGGAGGAACGGGAACAGGCGCGACTCCGACAATTGCGCAGGTTGCAAAAGAGGCAGGGGCGCTAACTATCGCAGTTATTACAAAACCTTTCGCGTTTGAGGGCACAAGACGAATGGTTGTAGCAGAGGACGGAATAGAAAATTTAAAAGACAAGGTAGATACGCTTATTGTTATTCCAAATCAAAGAATTTTAGACGTTGTAGATAAAAAACTTTCTCTCCTTGAGGCATTTAAAGTTGCAGACTCAGTACTTACACAAGGAGTTCAGGGAATTTCCGATCTTATAACAATGCCAGGGCTTATTAATGTTGATTTTGCAGATGTAAGGACTATTATGTCCAACGCGGGATCTGCCTTAATGGGAATTGGGACGGGAGTTGGAGAAAACAGGGCACAGGCTGCGGCTCGATCTGCAATCGCGTCACCGCTTTTGGAGATTTCTATGGATGGAGCGCGCGGAGTACTGTTTAATATAACCGGCGGACCCGATATTACAATGAGCGAGGTAGATGAAGCGGCAAAAATAATTGCATCTGCCGCAGATCCAGACGCAAATATTATTTTTGGCGCAACAGTTGATGACTCAATGCATGATCAGATAAAAATTACTGTTATTGCAACGGGGTTTGATTCAACAAGACAAAGACTGCAGGAGTTTATAGTTCCGGAGAAAAAAGCTGAGGAAGTTGTTGCTGCGGAAGCATCATCGGAAAAACCTGAAGAAAGTGACGAAGACGTCTTTGAAATCCCCGCATTCCTAAGACAGAGGAATTAGATGCTCCCTAGATATTTTATTATTACCTATGAAATTGCTGGATGCGACTTCAATAATTGAATTGACTTTTTTTGACTTTAGTGCTAGTCTGAAATTAATTATCTGGAATTAATTATCTAAAATGGCTAAAATACTTATCGTTGAAGATGATAAATCCCTCCAGGAAGTATATTCAGATACCCTCAAGGCGGAAGGATATGAAATAGATACAGCAGATGATGGAGAGATAGCGCTTCAGAAAATGCAGCAAGGCGGATGGGATCTGGTGCTTCTTGATATTATTCTTCCTAAGATTAATGGTATAGACATAATGGAGCGGTTGAAAAGTCAGCCGCCTCTTCCAAATCCAAACAAGTGCGTAGTTTTCTTGACAAACCTTGACAAAAGTGAAGAAATTGATAAAGGACTTCAGCTTGCAAATGGTTACCTTATAAAGAGTCAAATCACCCCTGGGGATTTAGTACAGGAGGTAAGTTTTTATTTGTCTTCTGCTCCTGCGAACCCGCAAGAGTCCTAATCTCGGTAGGTTGTTGCCTAATGTCGCTGTTATTTAGAGGGAGAGTGAATGAAAAGGTTGCGCCCTTGCCTTCTCCTTCTGACTGCGCCCATATTCTGCCCCCGTGTAACTCAACAAGAGATTTGGAAAGATAAAGGCCAAGTCCGGTTCCCTGGCCTCTGTCTTTTGTGAGATGACCACCATTTCCGACCATGTTGAATTTTTTAAATAGTTTTAGCATGTCAACTTCACTTATTCCTCTGCCGGTATCTTTTATCTTTACTACTGCAAAATCATTACCTTCAGGCGCGACCGTTACAGTTACAGTCCCACCCTCAGGTGTAAATTTAAGTGAGTTGCCTAATAAATTTATCATAACTTCCTTTATTCTTAATACGTCAGCTTTTACGGTTATCGGAGACTGGGGTTTATTGTAGAAAAGACGAACTCCTACTTCATCGGCTCTGGCTTTTATTTCGGTTATGACATCTTCGAGAAGTTTTCCTATGTCTGTTATGACAGGTTCAATAGTAAATCTGCCAGATTCAATCCTTGAGATATTGAGCATGTCGTTTACTAATTTTATTAAGCCTTCCGTTGAGTTAAAAATCCTTTCCATGTAGGTTCTTTGTTTTTCGGATAAATTTTCTACAGTTTGATTTAGTAACATCCAAGCATAAGATTTTATAACGGTCATAGGAGTTCTCAGTTCATGAGATGCGAGGGAAACAAACTCATCTTTTAATTTATCTACCTCCTCAAGCTTATCGTTTGCAATTTTTAACTCTTGTGTAGTTTTTTCAAGTGAAGAATAAAGTGTCGAATTTTGAACGGCTAGTCCTACAACATCTGTAAAGCTTCTGATCAAATCCATTTCCTCCTCGCTGACATCTTTTATATCCTTAATCATACTGAAAATCATAAACCCTATTGCTTTATTTTTAGCATTAATTGGGAAAATCATGCTTGTTTTAATACCTACAATCTTTTGTACTTGTCTTGCTTCGTCTCGGGTGTATGGTGGGCAAAGAAGTTCCGTCCAATCTTGAGTCACGAATGGTTTATTTTCTAAGACAGCGCGTACGCAAATGTTAGAATTTGCTGAGAACGGAATGATAATTTCTCGAAAAGGTACTGGTGTCACGGCTAGTGCTTTTTCAGCTTCATCAGTTTGAGAGATAGAAATTCTTTTAAGGTGCTGTTTTTTTTCATCGGTTAAAGCCAGTACTACTATTCGATAACCTAATTCTAGGTAACCCAACTCCATTAATACGCTGTCGACGATTTTTTGAACGACTTCATTAAAGTCCAAACTGTCAAGAATAATTTTTTCAAGACGCCAAAGTGCTTGAATTGTTTGCTTAGTCTGCGGAGCAGTGCTATAGTTCATGTAACCATAAGGTTATATCTTATTCTTTTCCCAACTTTTTAATAATATCAATAATTTCTTGCTCAGTTAATGCCGAATTTTTTGTACGCGCAAATGTGAGTAAAGCAAGAGAACGTTCACGAGTAAAATCAATGCCCATTTCTCTTAAAACCCAAGCAACACTATGATCCCCCCCCAGAGGTCCAATGCTTACTTCATGGTCTCGCCCAACACGTCTTGGATCAACTGCACTATAGACAATCCCGCTTAGGCCTTCCAGTCCTGCTCGAAGTGCCTTATTAATTCCCGCAACATGGATTCCAGATTCAACAGAATATACTTTTTCTCCAACCAGATGATGATTTCTGGGAATTGGAACTCCAAGGGAGTTTGCAACAAACCGAGCGCCTTCAACAACACAAGATAAATCATACTTATGGATATTTCTTCTTTCTAAATTACTCAAAATTCCTTCCAAAGAGGTGTTTCCTGTTCTTTCTCCTACTCCGCTCCAGGTAACGTGAATTGTTTCTACTCCAGCTTCTATCGCTTTTATTGAATTGGCTACCGCATTCCCGGTGTCGTCATGACCATGAAACTGCATTTTTAAGTGGGTATTCCCGGCAAATTCACGTTTTAACCAGTTTATCTGATTTTCAATACCAGTAGGATCTGCATATCCTACGGTATCTGCAATACAGAGTTCGCTTGCTCCTCCCTCTATCCCAGCCGTAAATACCCTTTTTAAAAAATCAGGTCTTGAACGCGTGGTATCTTCTGTGGCACAAATTACTTTATGGCCTCTTTCTGTTAATTGTGCTGCAAATTTCCTCATCTGTTCGATAATTTCTTCCTCGTTCCAATCCTCGGCCAAAAGACGTAAGTCACTGCTGCCTCTAAATAAAATTACAGAAGGTTTGACTCCAGCTTCTTCTCCAAATGTTAGGGTGGCGTTAACATCCGACTGAATAGTTCGAGCTAAAACCACAATTTCTATTTGAGGATATTTTTGATTTATGTATCTTGCACACTGTATTCCTTCCTGGAAAAATGGAGTTTTTGGATCGGAAGGCAAGCAAACATCAATTGCCTCTATGCCCATTTGCGCATCATAATCAATTATCCTAAGCTTGTCCTTAAGGCTTGGTTGTTTAATTCCTGGTGTTTGCACACCGTCGCGCAAAGTTGTGTCAAGAATACGAAATTTAGAGTTCTCAAGTTTTTCAGACCCTTCTTTATTCCAATCATAAATTTCAAGTTCTCTCATATTTTTTTAATTTTTAATCTCTAAAAAAAACTTTAGCTTTTTGTTTTCTCCAGTTTTCTTTAATTTCCTTTGACATATCCTGTAACTGGTCATCAATATTTACGCCTGGGTTTCTTCTAACATCTTCAGCGCCCGATAAAATCTCCGTAGAAAGACCTGTTTTGCTCTCAAAGCCTTCAGGAGATAACGTTCCAATTCTTATTACTTTAAGCTTGGGCGTTTCGTTATTTAATGGCAAACGCAACTGAGTATGAGAACCGAAAGCTTCATACTTTTCATAGATGCTGTCACGAACAATAAGATGAATTGTTACAGGGTTAGCTCTGCCATTCTTTATTTGATCAACAAGTTCTCCATAAAGATAAGGTGGCTTTTCTTTATGCCGGTTTAAACTTGAAACTCCTACATATACTGTAGTGTGAGATAGTCGTTTAACCAAAGCAGTAAAGTGTTTTAGATATGGGTCTTCTCGCCAAAAAAAACAGGCAGTGGAAACATTTACGGGATCAAGACTTGGATAGCGAGACCTAAAATCTTCAGGCGTGGTCTCGAAGATCTCGGGTAGGGCTCTCAAGGAAGATTTAATGGGCACAATGATATGTAAGTAAGCTTCGTTAGCGCTCCATAAATCTCTGAATTTCTCATAATCTCTTAGATATCGAAACTTTGGATGAACCAATGACCAGTCGATAAGTTGGATAGCATCGGACGGAGGAACCATCATCGCTACTTTTGCTTCTTTTGGCCGGCCTGGTTTGACTCTCATAAAAAACCCCTCATTTTGCACTCCTCGCTTTACCCCCTTGAATCCTCCCCAAACGCCACCAAATAATGCCATTTGAGCGCCATCAGCAATTTGTCTTGCAATCTCCTCATGGCTTCCTACACTACGTATGTCGTAAACCGGAATTTTTCTGCCTGCTTCCGATAAATCAAGATATTCTAATGGTCCAGACGGTTTCTCAGCTCTGCGCAAGTGAACCATATCGATGAATGATTTAGTTGGGTTTTCGATAAAAGCCATTTTATTGATCAATTATACCACTTCTAGGGAAATATGTTATAATATAAGCCGTGAAAAAAGAAACTTTAAGAAACATTTTGGTGGCAGGAGCTATAATCGTGACCACAGCTACCAGTATCGGTGCATCATCTCCAAAAGAATCACAGGATGCAGCGCCTCTTCAGATAGACGATTTTGATAGATCTACTATTACGCTTTTTGTTGCAGCAGAGGTGTTGGCGGTAGGTTTGATAGGCTACAGGTTTTCTGAAGGCGCAAGAAAGGGCGAAAAACAGCTATGGCAATACGGTCTTCCTGCAACTAATTTCGCAGCAGCGGGTATGCTTCTCGGTCGCATATGGGGCGTAGTTTAAAGTTAATTTTACTTCCTTTCGTAAAACATTGACAAAGCTGTTAATTTTTCACTATTATTAAAGTAGACGTACATTCTTAAGCGTATTAAGCAATATAAGATTATTAACGAAGGGAGGTGAAAACATGAATTTGCTACTTGGATTTATCTCGGGCATGTTTCTTACAAATGGAATGCCGCATTTTGTCTCTGGAATAATGGGCAAAAGCCATATGACCCCATTTGGAAAAGACTCAAGCGCAATTACTAACATAGCGTGGGGATATATTAATTTTTTAGTAGGCTTTTGGCTGCTTAATGTTTCTGGGGGGAGCTTAGCGCAGCTTCGAACTTTTGATTCCTACGCAATAAGTTTTTGGATAGGGTCATTTGTTATTGCCTTATCCGGCGGCTGGTTATTTTCAAAACCGAATGCGTCCTTCCCGTGGTTTAAGAAATAGAACATAAAACAGTTTTATAGACGTTTTATATAGCTCCTCTTTACAGAAACTGTATAATTGTGTAAGTTTTTTTTATTACAATTAAGTAAATTGTAATTTATGATAACCCTTTCGTTCTCAGATGAGCATAAGAAACTGTTCGTCGCCTAGAAGGTGGAGCAGGTTCGGAAAGTGCTAAGTCATCTATATGTCATATAGGTTTGACATTATTTTACAAAAGTAGTAGTATTGGCTTTAGAATTAAGCTAAACTAATTATGGAAAAAGAGCTTGGAAAAGCTTTGGGACAACAAAGCTTAGGAGAAAAACACAAAATTCCAAGAAGATTGGCAATTGACGAAAGTGTGAGTCCAATAACCCAAAGGCTACCTGACAGACAACATTCTCCAGAATTTCTTCCCTCTACCCATATAGAAAATGCTCCGTCTAAAGATTTATACAAAACACTATCTGCTCCTCTTGACGTCCAAGTGGAAGTAACAACTCTTTGTAATGAAGCGTGTGTACATTGCTATAATTTTTGGCGAGGGGCAAAGTTTAAAGAAACTGCCAATACTCTTCCTGACGCAACGTTAGATAAAGATAAAGTTCTGGCAATAATAGATGCATTGATCAAGAATCAAGTTTTTAGGGTAACCTTTACAGGAGGAGAGCCTTTTCTTTTCAGGCAAGCAGTTATTGAAGGAGTACGATCTGCAAAAAAAGCAGGAATTGACTGTTCTTTGAATAGTAATCTGACTACAATTACTAGAAAGAGTGCAGAGTCTCTTAAAGAGGCGGGGCTTGATTCTGTACTAACCTCACTCCATTCTTTTGATGAAGAAACCCATGACGCGATAACCCAAAGAAAAGGATCTTTTAAACGTACTCTGCGAGGAATAAAAATTTGTCAAGATGCCGGACTGGATATCGGGGTAAATATGGTAGTGTTGAAGACTAATAGAAAACAGGTTTTTGAAACAGGAAGCTTTGTTAAAGAGCTAGGGATAGAGTCATTTTCTGCCACAAAAGCTGTTCCCTGTCTGGGCGGAAATAATTTTTCAGAAATTGGTATCGATAAAAATGCATTCAAGAAAATGATTGCAGACTTAATTCTTTTAGAAAAAACGTTTGGAATAAATATTGATACCCTAATGGCTTATCCTCTTTGTGCTTTAAGCGATTTAGCTCGCTTTCGGAAATTTGCTCAACACAGCTGTGGAGCAGGAATTACAACCTGTACCATAGGGCCAAAAGGTGATGTTAGGCCATGCTCTTTTTCGGATGAAACTTACGGAAATATATTTTCAGAGTCGCTGTCCCAAATTTGGGGCAAGATGAGAGATTGGCGCGACGGAAGTCGTTTGCCAGAAAAATGTATCAATGAATGTGAATATTTTCATCTATGTGGTGGTGGGTGCAGAATGGAAGCAAAGTTTGCCGGAGATAAGGCAGGAATGGATCCGTTAGCCACGGAACCTTTGGATATTGTTTCTCTGCCGGTCCCTGACTTAAATCCTCCTCCAGCTGATTTTTGGGAGAAACGATTTATTGTTACTCCTAATCTTAGGCTAAGGAGAGAAAATTTTGGAGGAATTATAGCACCCCAAGGACGTCAACCGGTTTTTATTAATAGTATCGCCTACGAAATTATTGACAGATTAAAAAACGCATCATCACCGTTTTCTTTTAAGGGAATTGAACATGATTTTAATTTATCGCAAACTTCATCTGATTTCTTTTTTGCGCTCTTTACAAAAGAGTTTTTTAGAGAAGTTCAATGAGTAAAGATATAAGCTCAGAGAGGAATTTAACAAGCATAGAATTAGGACCTCAAGCAAAAGGTTTTGTTTCTTTTTTTTCAAAAGACCCAAGTCTAAATAGGGTTATAAAAGATTTTAGATATGGTTATATTCGAGCTTCAAGTTTTTTTAAAAAGAAAATTCCCAAAGTAAAACTCACTCTTGTTTATAGTCGAGAGGAAATGAATAATTTACTTGGGTATAAAACAGCTAGTTGGTTTGTCGGATACGCTGGTTCTTCTAGTAAAATATTTATGCTTAGCCCATCTGTTTTTGATAGAGAAAGCAATCATAGTAAAAGGGATTTTAGAAAGGTTCTTTGTCACGAAATCTGCCATTTATTTATTCGGCAAATTCATAACTCTTATGAACCCGTATGGCTTGAAGAAGGGCTCGCTTATTGTGTGGCGGGTCAAGAAAGTAGGTTAAAAAATAGTAATCCTATTTTTAATAATCCCGAAGTAATATTCCTTATAGATACGAGGAATCGATGGAATAAAACTATTGGTAGTCAGCCGGATGTACCATATGCATTGGCATTTTTGTTGGTAGACTTTTTGATTAGGCGTTATGATAAAGACAGGGTAATTAAACTTTTAATGTCCCTAGAGGGTAGATATAACAAAAAGACGTTTTGTCAAAAATTTAAAGAGCTTTATGGAAAAGATATAAAGTTAATCTTGAAGGAATTCTTTTCTAGACAGAATGAACAGAAAGGAGGTGAAAATTATGTCTCCAGAACTCAAAGTAACATCTAATTCTACTACCAACAGTAGTAAGGACGTAAGCGTGGTGCCTCAGTTTGTATCAATATTAAATGGTAAAGGAGTGGAGCCGTTCGCAGAAGCAGGCAAAAACTGCATTAGTCCTGTTCCGCCTTTACCGCCGTCTTGCGTTGATAGGCCACCACCACCGCCGCCAGGGCCTTGCTATGGTTCCCCGCCGCCCTGCTATGGCGGTCGGTAAACTTGTCATAGATGCTGGTTACTGTTGTAGTTGCTACTAGCGAATGGCAGTGGAAGGTGGAGCAGGTTCGCTACCTGAAAGAGGGAGAAGCTATTGATGCGGTTTTGGAAAACAAAGCGATTAATCCCAATCAAAAACCAAGTATGGGATGTAATATTAAATGGAAATCGGGCAACGAGCCTTCGTATTAGATATTCTTGAAGTCAACTCCATTTTAAGCTAGAATTAACTCATGTTTAGACAAGTGTCTTCAAAAGTAGATTTTCCAAAGCTTGAGAGGGAAATTTTAAAAAAATGGTACAAGCCCTTCGGCAATGCTCAGGGCAAGAAGAGCATTGTTGAAAAATACCTTCATAAAAATGATAAATCAGCCGAAAAATTTTCCTTTCTTGATGGTCCTATAACTGCGAATAACCCTATGGGCGTACATCACGCTTGGGGAAGAACATATAAAGATTTTTGGCAGAGATTTTGGAACATGAAAGGCAGAAGACAGCGATTTCAGAATGGATTTGATGAGCAAGGTCTTTGGGTAGAGGTAGAAGTAGAAAAAGAGCTCGGACTCAAAAACAAAAAAGACATAGAGAATCTTATTCCGGGTGATAAATTTAAGAGTCTTGAAAAATTTATTAATCTTTGCAAGGAAAGAGTTAAGAAATTTTCCGAAATTCAAACCGAACAATCAAAGAGACTGGGTTACTTTATGGATTGGGATAATTCCTACCACACGTCATCTGATGAGAATAACTTCACTATTTGGAATTTTCTAAAACTTATTCATGATAAGGGCTGGCTTTATAAAGGTCACGATAGCGTTCCATGGTGTCCTAGATGCGGTACTGCTATTTCCCAAATGGAGATATTAACAGAAGAGTATAAAGAAATAACTCACAAAACAGCTTATTTCAAGCTACCGATAAAAGGAAAAAAGAATGAATTTTTATTGGTCTGGACTACAACTTCATGGACAATTCCTTCAAATGTGGCAGTAGCGGTAAATAAAAAAGAAACTTACGAAAAGTATCAATTAGTGGATGGCGACTTTGTTTGGATCATGAAAAAACGAATTTCGCAACTGTTGAAAGAAGGAATACTTATTCAAAATAAAGTAACTATAACCGAGACAAGCCCCGGTTCGATGTTGATCGGTTGGGAGTATGACGGTCCGTTTGACGACCTGCCTTTAGTAAAAAAAACATTAGGAAATTATACCCATAGGGTAATTGATGGGGAAGATTTCGTAACGGAAGAAGAAGGAACAGGTCTTTTGCATGTTGCACCAGGAGCCGGAAGAGAGGATTTCAAGCTGGGAAAAGCAAATAAACTTCCTGTAATTTCTTCAATTGAGGAAGATGCATCTTATTTATCGGGGATGGGCGGGTTTGTAGGAAAAAATGCAAAAAAGCAACCAGAAATAATAATTGATTATTTGAAATCCAAAGATCGCGGAAAATTCTTATTGACCACTCAAGATTACAAACATAGATATCCGACATGTTGGCGATGCAAAACCGAACTTGTTTGGCGAGTTGTCGATGAATGGTATATAGCGATGGATAAACCATCGAACTCAAAACTCAAAACTCAAAACTCAAAACTCAATAAGAACACATTTAGAGAGCAAATGGTGGAGACTGCGAAAAAAATTACCTGGATGCCCTCCTGGGGATTTGAAAGAGAATTGGATTGGCTCAGAAACATGCAGGATTGGTTGATATCAAAGAAGAGATACTGGGGGCTTGCTTTGCCAATTTGGGAATGTAAAAAATGCAAGAAGTTTGAGGTTATTGGAGGAGAAGAAGAACTTAAGGAAAAAGCTATTTCAGGATGGGATGAATTTTGGGGAAATAGTCCACATAGGCCATGGATAGATTTGGTAAAAATAAAGTGTTCCGAATGCGGAGAAGAACTCTCAAGAATACCCGATGTTGGAAATCCATGGCTTGATGCGGGAATAGTACCTTTTTCCACAATGCCAGAAGATTGGTTTCCTGCTGATTTTATAACGGAATCTTTTCCCGGACAGTTTAAAAACTGGTTTTATGCTCTTATTGCTATGAGCACTGCTTTAAAAAGAACTAACCCTTTTAAAAGAGTTTTAGGATTTGGATCTGTTCGGGACGAAAAGGGAGAGGAAATGCACAAAAGCCGCGGAAACGCGATTGAGTTTAACGAGGCGGCAGATAAAATTGGAGTTGATGTAATGAGATGGTTATATTTACGGACAAATCCGGAGCATAATGTTAATTTCGGATACCATGCTACGGATAAGATAAGAAGATTTTTTCATTTAAGGCTCTGGAATGTTTATACGTTTTTTATTCTTTATGCAAATGTTGATACATGGAAACCTCAAAGAGACTTTAAACCTCAAAATGTTTTGGATCGATGGATTCTATCCAGAATGAATGGTAGTATTCAGAATATAACGAAGTATATAGGAGACTACAACGCTTATAGCGCGGCAGAGATTGCGGAAATCTTTATCATAAATGATCTTTCTAATTGGTATGTAAGGAGAATAAGAGATAGGGTCGGACCCTCATCAGTAAATAAAAAAGATAGGGAAGATGCTTACCAAACGCTATTTACAGTTTTATCCACGTACTCAAAGATTCTCGCACCATTTGTTCCGTTTATTGCAGATGAAATTTATACAAATTTAACGGGGGAAGAATCAGTTCATCTTACGGATTGGCCTTCGGTTAATGAGTCATTAATAAACAAAAAGCTTGAGGAAGAAATGGAAGAAGCTAGGAAAATTGTCGAAATTGCTCATTCAAAAAGAAAAGAGGAGGAAATAAAAGTCAGACAGCCTCTTCAAAAATTCATAATTCATAATTCAGAATTCAGAATTAGAAATGAAATACTCGATGTTATTAAAGATGAGGTAAATGTTAAAGAAATTGAACTTACGATGGGGAAAGGGAAATTAAAAGTTGAGCTTGACATCAAAATTACATCAGAGCTTCAAAGAGAAGGAGAGGCAAGAGAGATAGTAAGAATGATTCAGGAAGAAAGAAAAAATCTCGGTACCCGACTTGATGAGAAAATTGAAGTAGTTCTGCTGTCTTGGCCAAAAGAATTTGAAGATTATATTAAAAAACGGACATTGGTTTTAAATCTCAAAAAGGGTGAAAAATTTGAGATTCGACGTTCATGAACAGAGGACTGCTAAGAATTGATTTCGGGCTACTTATGCCTGCCCTAGTTCTTCTTATTTTAGGGCTTACGGGGATCTTTTCTTTGAGTTTTGAGTTGTTCAAAGCCCAGCTCTTTTTTTCTGTAATAGCTCTTTTTGTTTTTATATTTTTTTCTCAAGTGAACCACCAATTCTTAAAAAGTTTTGGTACTGTAATCTATATTGCTTCTATTATAATTCTTTTTTTGGTTCTTTTATTCGGAATTGAGAGCAGGGGGTCTACAAGATGGTTTGAAATTTTGAGTTTTAGAATTCAGTTCTCCGAGCTTCTTAAGCCATTCCTTGCTCTTTCTCTTTCTTCGTTTCTGGTAAAAAGAAATAATTATTCTATAAAATCTTTTTTTTCAGTTTTAGTTTTGCTTTTTCCAATATGGCTCTTAATTTTTCTTCAGCCGGATTTAGGAAATGCGATTATTTATTTTTTAGTGGTATTATTTTTACTACTTATCTTTGGTTTTCCGCTTAGATATTTCTTTGTATCAATATTATTGGTGTCGGCTTTTCTTCCCATCTTTTGGAAATTTTTAAGAGAATATCAGAAGCAAAGGATTCTTACTTTTTTTCATCTTAGAGTTGATTCTCTGGGTACTTCTTACAATGCTATTCAATCCGTTATTGCAGTCGGATCGGGAATGTTAATGGGAAGAGGTCTTGGTCAGGGAACTCAATCTAGTCTTAGATTTTTGCCGGAAAGACATACGGATTTTATCTTTGCGACTCTTTCTGAAGAACTGGGGTTCATTGGTTCAATACTAATACTGATTGCTTTTATTTTCCTTTTTTATCGAATTTTTCTAATTTATAAAAATTCCGATTCTTCTTTTTCTAAAGTATTTGCTCAAGCGGCGTTTTTTCTCCTATTAGTTCAATTTTTTATAAATATTGGAATGAATATTGGAATAATGCCGATTGTCGGAGTATCCTTGCCTTTTGTTTCTTACGGCGGAAGTTCCCTTATTTCAAGCTTTATTCTCTTGGGCTTTCTTTCCTCTATGAGCAAAGGCGCCGATTCAAAGGACGTTCTGGAAATTAAGTAGCAGGTTTGGTATAATCAAAAGTCATGGAGTATGCGATAGTAAAAACCGGCGGAAAACAGTATAAAGTATCCCAGGGCTCCGTTTTGGAAGTAGACCGGCTCAATAGTCAAAAGGATAAAGAAATAATTTTGGACAACGTGCTTTTATGGGTTTGCGACGGGCAAGTTAAGATTGGAAAGCCATATCTTTCGAATGTTAAAATTAAAACAAGAGTAATAGACAATATAAAAGGAGATAAAATAAGGGTTGCAAAGTTTAAGGCAAAAGCAAGATACAGAAGGATGATGGGTTTTAGGCCGCACATTACTAGACTTGAAATTAAAAGCATTGGGATGGTTGGTAAGATCTCAGCCAAAGCAGATAAGAAGATAGGCAAGCCCTCTTTTGCCAAAATTACTACTTGACTTATGTGAAAACGGGCAATAGAATGATCTTAGTTTTCCACAAAACTAATAACTAATAACTAATAACTAATAACTAAATATGGCACATACAAAAGCACAAGGATCGGTAAAGGGAAATAGAGACTCAATCGCCAAACGGTTAGGAGTCAAATTGTATGCCGGACAAAAAGTTGAGCCGGGCAACATTATCGTAAGACAAAAAGGTACTAAGTTTTTTCCAGGAGACGGGGTTGAGATGGGGAAAGATTTTACTTTGTTTGCAATTGGAAACGGCGTAGTCTCATTTAAAAAATCCCGGGGCAAAAAGATAGTAGAGGTCGTTGGCCTAACTTAATTATGGATGATGTAACGGCGGAAAGAATCTTTGAGCTTGATATAAATTTACTTCAGGTAAATCCTCTTCAGCCCCGTGGTATGATTTCTCCCGAGTCTTTAAATGAATTAATAGAGTCTATAAGAGAGCAGGGAATCCTGGAACCGCTTGTTGTCGCAAGAACCCCGGCCGGATATCAGATAATCGCCGGAGAAAGAAGATGGAGAGCGGCGAAAATTTTGGGTTTTTTAAAAGTTCCGGTAGTTATTAAGGAGGCAACTCCTCAGGGCATGCTGGAAATGTCCATCGTAGAGAATGTACAGAGGGAAGATTTAAATCCAATAGAAAAAGCTTTGGCCTACAAAAGATTAATCGATGAGTTTGGCTTGGGAACAAACGAAGTTGCAAAAAGAGTGGGAAAGAGTGCGCCTGCGGTTTCCAACACGATTAGGCTTTTGACTCTTCCGGATGCAATTAAAGATGCTTTGGTAGCAGGTGTCATAACAGAGGGACATGTTAGGCCTCTTATCTCAGTTGGAGATCAAAAACTAATGATTGAGCTTTTTAAAAAAATTCTCAAAGAAAGCAGCACCGTAAGACAAACAGAAGACATGGCAAGAAGAGCAAAGTCAGAAGTTGAGAAAAAAGAACCCAGAACCGCCGGCGACAGATTATGGGTCCCCGAGATGGATGAGATGGAAAAAGAGCTTGAAAAAAAGCACGGATTTGCCAAGGTCACAATGTATCAATCCAGAAGTCTTGCCAGAATTGTTATTGCAATACGGGGCGATATCGACGAAACAACCCCAAAGGTAAAAGAAATTTACGAGGTCTTAATGAAGGAAAAACCTATGGACTCCTAACGATCCCCATTTTACCCGGTGGCCAGTAAACAAAAAATGATTCTCCGATAATTGATTTTTTGGGAACGAATCCCCATTCTCTTGAGTCTGAGCTATAGGCTCTGTTGTCTCCCATTACCAAATAGTTTTCCTTAGGCACTGTTACTTCCTGCCCTTCTTTTAGAAATGACCCGGCATAAGTTTTAACTTGCGAATTTAAATACTTATTTTCGTTAAGTTCACCCCCATTTAAGAAGACTGATCCGTCTTTTATATAAATCTTGTCACCCGGGGTGGCAATCACTCTTTTTATAAAGTCTTTTTCCGGATCCTGTGGTGCCTTAAAGACTATCACTTCTCCTTTTTGCGGAGTCTTGAAATTTAAAACAATGATATTTGTTAGAATGTATTCCTTATCTGTAAAATTAGGGTACATAGAGTCACCATTTACCTGAAAAGGGCGGAACAAAAAAACGTAAATAACAAGAAAAACAGCAGCTGCCAGAAGAAGTGTCTCGACAATATCTATTAAAAAGGTATAAATTTTTCGCAGAATTGACATTATTATTTAAATTGTCCCTGATTCAGCTTCTTTTGTCAACGATATTATTTTGTGGTAACATATCCTGGGGCGCATAGCTCAGCTGGTTAGAGCGTTGCATTCACATTGCAAAGGCCTCAGGTTCAAATCCTGATGCGCCCACGACTACACAAGTATGACCATTCTTTTCTTTTCCCGTTTGTTTTACCCTCACATAGGAGGTGTTGAAAAACATGTTTTGGAAATTTCAAGACCCCTTGTAAAAAAGGGATATTCGGTAACTGTTTTAACAGAAAAGTTTGAAAGAAATCTTTT